>JBJSZW010000171.1:0-4478 GCA_046090565.1 Gammaproteobacteria bacterium | reverse complement strand
TTAAGAATATTCAAGAATAATGCCTTTCATTAAATTAGAAAAATCTTGGGCGGCATCTAAAATGAGCTTGGTGTCTTCGTAAATTTCTTTCATTTTTAGAAGTAATTTGATATCTTCTTCTTTTTCAAAAATCTCGGCCATGCCTTCTAAGAAATACTGTTCGCCTTGATCGGCCAAGCGATTCACGGCTTTGCAAATTTCAATGATATCTTGTTTGTTTTTCAGATGGTCTAAACCTGAAATAGCAGGTAGAAGTTTTACCGCTATTTCTTTACAAATACCTACCATACTTTCCAAAGCTTTAGGCAAGGCCTTTATTTTATACAAAAATAGGCGTTGTGCAGTATGGTGCGTTGCATCCACAATATCATCCAATCGCCCAATAAAACTGTGGATATCATGACGATCAAAGGGGGTGATGAAAGTTTTGTGCAATAAATCATAGGTAGCATGGGTGATCGCATCGGCTTTTGCCTCATGTTGGGTCACTTTCTCCAACCAAGGAGCTGTATTATCTAAATGCTCTATCAATTGATGCAGAGCTTCTACAGCTTGTAACAATTCTTTGGCGACTTCCTGAAACAAATGGAAAAAGTCCGCCTGCGGTGGTAGAAATCTTTTTAACACCCGTTTCTCCCCAAGAGTCTTCTGATACAGTAAAGCTAAAGCATATGCGAATACTAAAGCGATCGCAATACTTTCTGTGCCATAGCACCAATTTCGGCTGGAGATTCTACTGTATGTACACCAGAAGCTTTTAGGGCCTCAAATTTATCTGCTGCTGTGCCTTTACCGCCAGAAATAATAGCGCCTGCATGTCCCATGCGTTTACCGGCTGGCGCGGTGACCCCTGCAATATAAGATACCACTGGTTTGCTTACATGGTCCTTAATAAAAGCAGCCGCTTCTTCTTCAGCTGTTCCTCCAATTTCACCCACCATGATAATAATTTTGGTCTCTGGATCGGCCTGAAAAAAACCCAAGACATCTGTAAAATTCATACCCGGAATGGGATCGCCCCCTATGCCCACGCAAGTGGTTTGGCCTATGCCTAAATCGGTGGTTTGCTTCACCGTTTCATAAGTTAAAGTACCTGATCGAGACACTATACCCGCTACTCCTTTTTTATGAATATAACCAGGCATAATGCCAATTTTGCATTCCCCTGGGGTAATAATCCCTGGGCAATTAGGGCCAATGAGTTTGGTTTTTTTATCTTTTAAGTAATCTTTCACTACCAGCATATCCAAAACGGGAATACCTTCTGTGATACAAACGACGAGTTCTAAACCTGCATCAATGGCTTCTAGCACAGAATCTTTGCAATAGGGCGCAGGAACATAGATCACACTGGCATTGGCCCCTGTAGCAGCAACAGCTTCTTTGACGGTATTGAATACGGGGCGTTCCAAGTGTTCGGTACCACCTTTTCCCGGTGTCACCCCCCCCACGAATTGCGTACCGTATTCAATGGCTTGTTGAGAATGGAAAGTTCCCTGATTGCCCGTAAAACCCTGACAAATTACTTTTGTATTTTTATTCACTAAAATACTCATGGCATGAAGCTCCTTTCTCTAAGCTATTTGACTAAACTAACAATTTGTTCTGCAGCCTGTTTCAAGGATTCTGCCGCTTTTATATTCAACCCACTGGCGCTGAGTTTGGCTCGTGCTTCCTGGGCCTTATTGCCCTCTAGACGCACCACCACTGGCACAGTGATACCGACTTGTTTGACCGCTTCAATGATGCCATCGGCAATTAAATCGCAACGAACAATCCCTCCAAAAATATTCACTAAAATACCTTTGACGTTTTGATCCGACAAAATAATTTTAAAAGCCGCTATCACACGTTCTAAAGTAGCTGTTCCGCCGACATCTAAAAAATTAGCGGGGGTTCCGCCATAAATTTTAATAATATCCATGGTGGCCATGGCCAAGCCTGCGCCATTGACCATACAGCCGATATTGCCCTCTAGGGCAATGTAACTTAAATCCCATTCTTTGGCTTTGATTTCTTTTTCATCTTCTTGGCTGGGATCGCGCATGTCTCTTAAGCTTGCTTGCCGAAACAGGGCATTGTCGTCAATATTAATTTTCGCATCTAAACAGAGTAAATTATTTTGCTTGGTCAGGACCAGAGGATTTATTTCTATCAAACTTAAATCTGAGCTTACAAACAATTGGTATAAATTTTGAACAATATTTGTGAATTGCTTGACTGTTGCATCTTGTAATAAAAGTTTGTAACCCAATTCTCGACCATGGAAAGCTTGCACCCCAACCAAAGGATCCACGTAAATTTTATGGATTTTCTCTGGGGTTTCCTGAGCTACTTTTTCAATGTCTACCCCGCCTTCTGTAGAGGCCATGATGACGACCTTACGAGAGGCTCTGTCTATGACAGCACCCAAATATAATTCTCTAGCGATTTCGCAGGTTTTTTCCAAAAGTAGCACATTGACCAATTGTCCCTGAGGGCCCGTTTGATAGGTAACCAAGCGTCTGTGCAATAAATCTCGAACGACGTGTTGTACGTCTTCTTTGTTTTTAACTAATTTAACACCACCGGCCTTACCACGTCCGCCTGCATGCACTTGTGCTTTGACTACCACTGTTGGACTGCCTTTTTCTAAAAATTGGCTGTCATAAACATGGCTGGCTTCTTCAACACTGCGAATCACAAAATTTTCCGGAACAGGCAAATCATACTTTTTTAAAATTTCTTTTGCTTGGTATTCATGGAGGTTCATGTTTTTTGTCTCCTAAACTTAAAATTTATACATGCAATAATAACCTAATCGGATCTTCAATCATTTCTTTGATTGCCACTAGAAAACGTACTGAGTCTGAGCCATCTATGATCCTGTGATCATAGCTTAAAGCCACATACATCATGGGACGAATCACAATTTGCCCCTCTTCCACAACTGGCCTTTCTTCTATTTTATGCATGCCCAAAATACCACTTTGCGGAGGATTAACAATAGGCGTAGACATCAAAGAACCAAAAACACCGCCATTAGAAATAGTGAAAGTGCCGCCCGATAATTCATCCAAGCTTAAACTGGAATTTTTTGCTTTTTCACCAAATTCTACAATTTTATTTTCAATTTGCGCAAAACTTAAAGTATCTGCGTTTCTGATCACAGGGACAACTAAACCTCTGGGAGAAGAAACTGCTACACCGATGTCATAATAATCATGATAAACAATATCCGAGCCTGAAACTGATGCATTCACAATGGGATGTCTTTTCAAGGCTTCTAAAACGGCCATCACAAAAAAAGACATCAACCCCAAACGGCTTTGATGTTTTTTTTCAAAATTGTCTTTGTATTTTTTACGCACATCCATAATCGGCTGCATGTTGATTTCATTAAAAGTCGTTAATATCGCAGCAGTATT
Source organism: Gammaproteobacteria bacterium (assembly GCA_046090565.1). Lineage (GTDB taxonomy): Bacteria > Pseudomonadota > Gammaproteobacteria > UBA6186 > Azoamicaceae > JBJSZW01. Next base: position 1,071 of record JBJSZW010000171.1, on the reverse strand, counting down.
TTGGGATTCTACCAAGCGCTCTGCAATTTTTGCCCGCAGCCGCGTCATAGGAACTTTGCGATCCCTACTATTTAAAGCCTGGGCATTCAAAACAGGTATGACTTTGCTGTTTTGATTTTGATTGAGATTCCCTAGCACATCTGTCTTAGTGATACGCCCATGCTTGCCGCTGCCTGCTATCGCCTCCAACGACACTTCGTGTTCATGAGCCAAACGTCGAACGGCTGGAGATGCAGCTGCTGTTACTGTTGGAGTCTCTGGTACTTTGGTTTGGACCTGGATTGGCGCTACTGATTTAGGCTCCGACACTGGGACCACTGGTTTGGCTTCTAACTCTGGAGCCACAGGAGAGGCTGCTAGACCAGCTTCAACATAGGCGATGATTTCCTGAGACAGCACAGTACTGCCTTGGGGTTTTAAAACTTGAGATAAAACACCGTCACTAGGTGCTACCACTTCCAGAACCACTTTGTCTGTTTCAACATCCACCAGATTTTCATCTCTTTTTACAGCATCACCAAGATTTTTATACCATTTCACCAGGGTGCCATCTTTCACAGATTCTGGTAATACGGGAACTTTAATTTCGAAGGCCATTTTGGGATCCTTTCATTTTATTTAAACACCTAAAGCCCTGTCGATTAAGGCTGCTTGTTCTTTTAAATGCATTTGCAAACTTCCTACTGCTGGCGCTGCTGCTGCAGGGCGAGCAATGCAGATTAAATTTTTACCTGAATTTTTATTTTGATCGACTATTTTTTCAAACCAGTATTTTATAAACAACCAAGCCCCCTGATTTTCTGGTTCTTCTTGACACCAATACCATTGATTGCCTTGTGTGTATTGATTAAGTAGGGCTTTGATTTCTTGATCTGGAAAAGGGTACAGCTGTTCGATACGTACCAGAGCAATATGAGCACTGGTATTTTTTTCTAATAATTCATAATAAATTTTTCCAGTACAAAAAATAATGCGTGTCACGGCTGATTTTTCGGCCTTGCCATCATCAATCACCGTTAAAAAACCACCATGGCTTAGAACATCCAGGTTAGAAACCGCTTTGGGATGCCT
>JBJSZW010000170.1:0-7055 GCA_046090565.1 Gammaproteobacteria bacterium | reverse complement strand
AAAACAATAACATGCTTAAGGCCTGTACCCCCATGAAGGACTGCAGAGCTGCTGCCCATTCCGTGTTTTTGAGATACAAAGACAAGAAGAAACCCACACTGGTGAATAACCAAATAATCGGAGTAATCAGTGCCGCCACCGTCCAACCAAAACGTCTAATCACATTACCAGATATAAATAGAGCAGATAAAACAGCAATAATACCCGTGATTGACGTAATATTGTTCATGTAGGCATTAAGCTGTACAGCGCCATTGGGCTGCCCCAAGTAGGCTTGTTCTATTTGATGGGTGAATAAAACATCTGCCAAATTATAGACAATGTTATAGCCCACAACAATCACAGCAACATACAACATGTATTTGGAAGTCGCTAAGTAGGCAAAACTTTCTCTTAAGGTTACGTGCTTTCTATTCGCTTTTTCTAGGAGTTTTTTGTTTTCATCTTCCTCTGTAGGAATGTGCGCATTGTATTTTGGATTGGTAAGGACACTGGCATTTAAAACCCGAAACAAGCACATGATCAAAAAGCCTAGAACAAGCACTGCCAGAATCGTATTACTGACTAATGCATCCCAACTTTGGCTATTCTTGGATAAGAGCTCACCAAATTTTCCTGAGAAAATACCCGAAGCATTCGAACCTAGGGCAAAAATCGCATAGAAGCGCTTGGCTTCATCTACCGTCGTGACTTCATTGGCAAAGCCCCAAAATAAGACAGATAAGGCAATGGTACTCCAAGTTTCAGCGACCACATAAAATAAAGTCGCAGGCCAAATTTCAATAATGTCTACCAAGCCTGCTAAACCACTGGGCAAAGAGGTTTTCAAACGACTAGCAAAATCATGCAATTCTAGGACATGGCGATTGGGGTATAAAATAAATCCATAGATGCAAAAAAATCCCAAAAACAGCGATATCATGGTATAAAACAATACTTCACGCCGACAACGATTGGCCAGCACAGTGAATATGTAGGTAACCAACAACGCACCCGGTAAAACAGCCCAAACCTTCAAGAAGGGGAGAATTTTAGCGCCACTGACCACAGCTCCACCCAAATGTCCGTGAGCTGAGATTTTTTCACATTCCTGAACAGCATCTAAAACCATCGTGATTTTAAGTGTTCTTAGAATATTGTAAACAAAAGTAATCATGAAAAACAAAACAAACATAGGCAAGAGCTTTTTAAGCTCATAGTTATGAATTGGCCAGAAGAAATTACGCCATTTTCCAAAAGAGGGTGTATTAGACGCATTAGACTGTGCATTTATTGGTTGCATATAAACCTCATCAATCTCACTACAGACTTGTATTTTATAATTAGTTAGCTGCTATGTCAACTGTTCATACACTAAAAAAAAACCGGGTGTCCCCGGCTTTTTTTAGGCAATCAGATCTCGATCGACCAATTCAACGATGGCCATAGGAGCAGCGTCCCCTTTTCTAAAGCCACATTTTAAAATACGCAGATACCCACCATTTCTGGCGCTGTATTTGGGGCCTAATTGTGTGAATAGTTTATTAACCACTGCATCATCACGCAACCTTGCGAAAGCCAAACGTCTTTTAGAGACACTGTCTTCCTTGGAAAGCGTAATCAAAGGCTCTACGACTCGTCTGAGTTCTTTTGCCTTAGGCAAAGTGGTTTTAATAAACTCATGGCTTAAAATAGAATTTGCCATATTTCTGAACATCAGCTTTCTATGACTCGAAGTTCTACTAAACTTTCGATCAGAATTTCGGTGACGCATGATTCACTACCTTTTGTTTGTGTATTTGTGTTTAAAATTAAGTTTATAAAATTAATGGGCCACTAAATCTGATGGCGGCCAATTTTCAATGGTCATTCCCAAAGCCAAACCCTTCAGAGTTAAAACTTCTTTTATCTCTGTTAAGGATTTTTTACCTAGGTTAGGTGTTTTCAACAAATCTACTTCTGATTTTTGAATCAAATCACCAATGTAATAAATATTCTCTGCTTTCAAGCAATTTGCAGAACGAACGGTTAAATCCAATTCATCGACAGAACGCTTGAACAAAGGATTCATCTCAATCATAAGCACAGGTTTTTCAGAGGCTTTAACAGCAGCTGCTAAAACAGAGCTACTAGAGCTGCTACTGGTAGAGCTAGGTGTTGCTTCAGCAGAGGAGGTTTTCACAACGTCAGATGATAATCCTGGTTGTGGTTGTGTTGCAGCTGTTGCGCTTGAGGCAGCAGAAGTCTCTAAAGGTTTTGAAAAGCCCATGCCTGCCACTGTCGCTGCAAAAGAAGACAAGGCAGGCCCTGCTGAAGCCTGACTGGTTTGAGTTGAGGCTACTGATGAAGTAAGGGAATGGGTATTTCCTTGCGCTGCAAGCGGCTGTGTGCTTACTGCCGTTGTTGCGCTGATAGAAGAAGGCATTTGAGCTGTTGCACCTAATTTAGGTTCTTGTCTTAAATTACCTAAATTACCTATCACTGAAAGTTGTTTGCTCAATACGCCCGCAGCATACTGAAGTGCTTCTTCAGCAGAAATGGTTCCATTGGTTTCTAACTCCAAAACCAATTTATCTAAATCCGTTCTTTGTTCTACTCGAGCGCTTTCAACAGTATAAGTCACTTTACGTACAGGACTAAAAGACGCATCGAGCTGTAACCAACCAATTTGTTTAGACTCAGCTTCCGCCTGTCTTTGATTGGAAGGTACATAACCACGACCTTTGGCAACTTTGACGGTCATTTTCAAATCACCCGCTTGAGTCATGTTAGCAATAATCAATTCAGGATTTATAATTTTGACATCATGAGGTAATTGAAAATCGCCTGCAAGAACAGGTCCTGCTCCTTTTTTATGCAATTTTATTTCAACATCTTCTCTTTCTTCTAACTTAAAATTAATATTTCGAAGATTTAAGAGAATATCGATAATATCTTCCTGAACACCTTCTTTGGTTGTGTATTCATGTACAACACCCTCAATATTAGCTTCTGTAGCAGCTGCACCAGGAATTGAAGATAGCAAAAGTCTTCTTAAAGGGGTCCCAATGGTGTGCCCCATGCTTTTTTCTAAGGGTTCTATAACAATTTTGGCTTTGTTGTGGCCTATGTTATGAATATCTACTTTTGATTTAAAATCGATTACCATACCTATCTTCTCCTGGCTTAGACATTACGTGACATTAGGACTTGGAATACAATTCAACGACCAATTGTTCGTTGAGCTCTGATGGTAACTCCGAACGATCAGGAACTCTTTTAAACGTGCCTGATAGTTTGCTTACGTCTACATCAATCCAGTCAGAAAAGCCAACAGATTGAGCTAACTTTAACGAATCATTGATTCTTGTTTGAGATCTCGCTTTTTCACGAACTTCAACAACAGCTCCTGCTGGAACTTCAAAGGACGGAATAGAAACGGTTTTGCCATTCACTGCAATCGCTCTATGACGAACGAGTTGTCTGGCTTCTGCACGTGTACAACCAAAACCCATGCGATACACGACATTGTCTAAACGAGATTCTAAAATTTTCAATAAGATCTCACCAGTCGCACCCTTACGTTTTGTCGCTGTGTGATAATATTTTCTAAACTGTCTTTCCAATACACCATAGGTATATTTTATTTGCTGCTTGGCACGAGACTGCAAACCATAATCAGTCGTTCTGCTTTTTTTAGCACCATGTTGTCCAGGAGCTACTGTTAATTTACATTTGGTAGCAACATCCCGGACTCTGGATTTTAATCCTAAATCGGTACCGATTCTTCTTGCTACGCGACAAGTTGGACCTAAGTATCTAGCCATAAATCATTTCTCTCACTTCTTAAAATTAAACTCTACGCTCTTTTTCGCCACGGCAGCCATTGAAGGGAACCCCCGTGACATCGACGATAGAAGCAACTTTTTTGAAACTTTCGCATACCTTACGAATGGCAGATTCACGACCAGGGCCAGGACCTTTGACGCGTATACTCACCTCTTGTAAGCCATATTCTTTAGCTACCTGAACAGCTTTAGCCGCCGCTACTTGAGCAGCATAAGGGGTGCTTTTCCTCGAACCTCTGAAACCTGAACCACCCGACGTGGCTGCAGATAAAAGATTACCCAACAAATCTGTAATACTGACTATAGTATTATTAAAAGAGGCTTGAATATGAACAACACCCGCAGTCACCAACTTCTTTGTTTTTTTCTTGGGTGTTACCTTATTTTTGACCGTACTAGACATATTTATACTCTCTATTTATATCAAACAACATTAGCTAGAACCAGAGCTGACAGAACGCTTACGTCCCTTCCTGGTTTTTGCATTCGTTTTAGTTCTTTGTCCTCGAACAGGCAAGCCTTTTTTGTGGCGCAACCCACGATAGCATTTGATATCGATTAGGCGCTTAATATTCGTCGCAACACGACGACGCAAATCACCCTCAACTTCAAAGCTATTCACCGCAGCCTGAATCTTAGGAAATAGTTCTTCACTAATTTCTTTTATTTTTGTGCCAGGATCGATGCCCATCGTTTCACAAATTTCCAAGGCTCTGGTATTACCTATACCAAAAATACCACGCAAAGCAATTCTTAGGTGCTTGTTTGGTGCCATCACAACACCGGATATACGTACTGTAGACATTGATTCAACTACCCTTGTCTTTGATTATGTTTACTGTGTTTTTTACACATGACTCTTACGACTCCATGCCTTTTTACCACAAAGCACTCATCGCACATCTTTTTTACTGAAGGTCTCACTTTCATTGAATACACAACCTCATTTAAGTTTATATCTTTGGTAAATTCTTCAAGTTCGCTTTTTTTAATAAATGTTCATATTGCTGAGATAAGAGCTGGGCTTGAATTTGGCTAATCAAGTCCATCACTACCACAACGATAATTAACAAAGAAGTTCCCCCAAAATAAAAGGGCACTTCAAACCACATTACTAAAAATTCCGGCAATAAAGAAACCAAGGTGATGTAACCTGCTCCAACAAAAGTTAGACGTGTCATAACCTTGTCTATAAACGTTGCAGTTTGATCACCAGGCCGAATACCAGGGATATAAGCACCTGATTTTTTTAAGTTTTCGGCGGTTTCTTTGGGATTAAAAATCAAAGCCGTATAGAAAAAAGCAAAAAAGATTATCGCCAAACCGAACAATATTGTATAGCCAGCATGACCCGGTGTCAAATAAAGTGTCAAACTTTGTAGCCAAGGGGAAGGATTGCTGCTACCAAACCATTGGCTAATGGTAACTGGAAATAAAATGATGCTAGAGGCAAAAATAGGAGGGATTACACCTGATATATTGATCTTCAAAGGCAAATGGCTTTTCTGAGCTGAATACATCTGACGCCCCATCATTCTTTGGGCATAATGTACAATAATTTTTCTTTGGGCCCTTTCTACAAAAACAACGAAAGCAATAATCAATACCACCAAAACCAATAAGGCAATCAAGCCTAGAACATGCAAATTACCCTGCTGGACCTTCTGGAAAGTATTGTAAATCGCTGTTGGAAAGCCTGAGACTATCCCTGCAAAAATAATCATGGATGTACCGTTTCCAATACCTCTTTCTGTGATCTGTTCACCTAACCACATGAGAAACATCGTACCTGTCATCAAGGTAATCACTGTAGTGACGTAAAATACCAAGCCTGGTTCTAAAACCACTTGAGAATTGACTGCATATTTACTCATACCAAAGGCCTGAAAAGACGCCAATAATAGGGTTAAAAGTCGCGTGTACTTTGTAATCTTTCTTTTGCCTGGGTTACCCTCTTTTTTCAATTGCTCAAAATAGGGAATCGCGACAGTTAATAGCTGAATAATAATAGAAGCAGAGATATAAGGCATCACACCCAAGGCAAAAACACTCAATCGAGACAGGGCTCCGCCTGAGAAAAGCTTAACCAAGCCCAAAATTCCAGACTGACTTTCAAACAATTTCTCTACCGCTACAGGATCCAATCCCGGGACCGGGATATGAGCGCCTAGACGATACACAAAAAGCGCACCCAACAAAAAGAAGATGCGCTTTTTAAGTTGTTGAATAGCAGTTTCTTTTTTAGCAAGAGCAGATTTCATCATTTAAGCGATTGTTCCACCTAGGGCTGTGATCTTTTCTTTAACTGCTGCAGTCACATAAATGCCTTTTAAATTAAGCTGCTTATTAAAATCACCTTTTTTACTTAAGATAATTCTAACTTTTTGAGTATCCTGCTTGATTAATTTGGCTTCTTTCAAAGTTAACAGATCAACTTCGATTGCCTCCAGATTATTCAAAGCCGCTAAACCCAATTCCTGAGTAAACAAATTAGTCCGTGAGGTGAAACCAAACTTAGGCAGACGACGTTGCAAAGGCATTTGTCCGCCTTCAAAACCAACTTTACGGTAACCACCAGAACGGGCTTTTTGACCCTTATGACCTTTACCGCAAGTTTTACCTATACCAGTACCCGTACCACGGCCTACTCTGAATTTTGCAATTTTAGAGCCTTCTTTAGGGCTCAGGGTATTTAAATACATAATTAAATATACTCCACTTTTAGAAGATAATTAATCTTTTCGACCATACCTTGAATACAGGCATTAAAACTATCTTTTGAAAATTCTTTAGATTGAGAAATTTTTCTTAAACCCAAAGCTTGCACTGTTGCTTTATGATCAGGTTTACAAGCAATTGGGCTTTTTCTCAGAGTGACTTTTACAGTCGTCCAGGATGTTGTCTTAGGCATGAACACTCTCCATAATTTCTTCTACTTTTTTACCTCTTTTAGCAGCAACCTGCTCTGGAGAAGACATTTTTTGTAGGCCCTTTAAAGTAGCATGAATCACGTTTATGGGATTGGTTGAACCAATGCATTTGGCCAAAACGTTTTGCACACCCAATACTTCAAACACAGGACGCATACCACCACCAGCAATAATCCCAGTACCTTCAGAAGCGGGTAACATCACAACTTTAGAAGCGCAATGTTCAGACACCACTTTATGGAATAGGGTTGTGCCATTTAAATCGATTCTAATTAAATTACGTCTTGCATTTTCCATGGCTTTTTGAATGGCATTAGGC
>JBJSZW010000169.1:0-7573 GCA_046090565.1 Gammaproteobacteria bacterium | reverse complement strand
TCTTTATCAAAATCAGCTTGTTCTAATAAGTCAAGAAAATCTAAAGCAGCCCTAAATTTTTGGTGATAAAAAATAGCATGAACACGCTTTTTGGATAATTTTCTCATGCGTAAGGAAAGAAACCATATCTCTTGTACAATTAAAACAAATCTTTTATGTATAGCTAGGTAATTGCTTTGCTTGTTCAAAATAGCTCTGATTGCCTCATGAGCGATTACATTACTATTAACACCTTGGTATTGTGGGTCTTTCTTCATTTGTTGAATGTATTGATTCACCACTGGCCACAGTAAAACCGACAACAAAAAAGCCGGTTGTATTGTTTTGCCTTCTGCTATTCTAGCATCTGTACTTTCTAATCCTAATCGATACAATTTTTCTATTTTTGTATCGTTCAATATTAAATTTGGAAAAAATAGATCAATAATTTCGTAACGGCAAAGATATTGGAAATTAGAAAAAGAATAGCCAGATAAAAAAGTTTTTAAATATTCTTCAAATAGTCTGGCCTTAGGAACTAAACTAATTAAACCCTTGCATTCTTTAATAGCCGCTCTTACCTCTTCAGTAAATTTAAAATCCAATTTTGCTGCCAAACGAATTGCTCTAATGATCCGTACTGGATCTTCAGTAAAACGTTCTTTGGCCGGCCCTATGGTCCGGATTAATTTATTTTGAAGATCATTCCATCCACCCAAGTAATCAATAATTGAAAAATCACTGATGTCATAATACAGGGCATTAATCGTAAAATCTCGTCGTAAAACATCTTGTTCTATACTACCATAAATATTATCTTGGATGACCAGTCCATTTTTGTCATTGACAGCATCACCACCACGAAACGTTGCGACTTCAATAATTTCATCACCAAAATAAATATGCGCCAAACGAAACCGCTTGCCAATCAAACGACAATTTCTAAAAATTCGATACACTTGTTCTGGATGAGCATCCGTTGCGACATCAAAATCTTTCGGCATACGACCTAATAGTAAATCCCTTACGCCACCTCCGACCAAAAGGCTTCTAAAACCTGATTTGTGTAACTTGTATAAAACTCGAACAGCCTGCTCACTGATGTTTTTTCGAGAGACATTGTGCTGAGCGCGTGAAATTAATCTGGCCTTTAACAAGACATTCCGGGTGTTTCTTAAGCTTCCTGAAAAAGCATGGCCAGCGATTGGGACCTTTTTTTTCAAAAACCAAGGCAAGGCACAGCAAATTAAAGCCGCTCCCAGCAAACCTGCGCTGTATAAAATATGGTATTCTGGCTTCACCAAATCTTCAGGGGGTAAAATACCAAATACAATACCTAATGTAGAAACAGCTAAACCCGAGCCCGTTACAATATAAATACCGTATTTTCCACCAGGGATGCGATAACCTTTGGCGCCCCCAGGCAAGGATCGCAATTTAATACCGGCTAAAAAAATCACACTGTACATGATTAAAGCCAAGACAGCGGTTAATTCACTTAAAATCCAATACGATGTTTCAATAGAGGGCAAACAATAATAAAACAAGCTTAAAGCAGCGACAATTAAAAATTGCAGAGATAAAATAGTAATTGGTGCGCCATAGCGATTGGTTCTGGATAAAAATTTTGGCAAATCTCCCAAATGCGCAATGGCCAAAAGCGCTTTCGTAGGACCTATGGCCCAAGCGGATACTCCTCCCATGGCCCCTAGAACCATGCTAAAGGCAATCCAAACAGAGGCATTGGGCCAACCAAAGGCTTGAAAAAAGCTTTCAAAAGCCTGAATCAACCCCGTAATCCGATGAATTTTTTCTGTGGGCACAACCAATGCAATTGCCAAAGAAGATAGAACCAAAGACAATACAATCACAAAACCTGAAATTAAAAGTGCTCGTGGATAATCTTTTCGAGGGTTTTTGACATCTAAAGCATGCACAGCAGACATTTCTAACCCCATCAAACCAAATAAAATGGGCGATAAACTTGAAAGTTGTGCAAAATTCAATTCTGCTCCTGGCCAAAACGAAGCACTGTCAAAACGGATGGCCAAGGGCTTACCTTCTAGGATCCAAGCAGCAGCCAAGCCAATAATCAAACCCATGGGTAATAAAGTACCCAAAATGGAGCTCACCGTGCTCATCCAAGCAGAAAGCTTCATTCCAAAACAATTGATCAAAGTTGAAATAAAGAAACAGGTGAAAACCACACCTAATATATAGGCTGCACTATTCTCCAAACCTGGAAACAATACATAGGCCAATGTTGAAGCCACAAACCCCAAAATAGTAGGGTACCAAACAAGGTTATACAACCATTGTAGAACGGCAACCAAAACCCCAAACTGAGGACCAAAGGCATGCCTTACCCAGATGGCGCTACCGCCTAATTGCGGAAAGCGCGTGGCTAATTCAGCACTTAAAAAGGCGGTTGGAACAAAAAATCCCAGCACTGCAATCCCATAATAAAACAGTAGGCTGGTGCCATACTTGGCTCCAATAGGGAGTGTTCTTAGGCTATCGACTGCAATAATGTTGATCATTACCAGTGCAAATACGCTTAATAAAGGCTTTGGTAATAGGTCTTTGGTATTTTTTCTATCTCGCATCATCTCTTAGCCGAATCAGTTTATTATGAATATAATTTTGCAGGTTCATATCATACCACATCTTATGAATTTGCGTTATAATAATGGTTGAGTAAGACTCAAAGTTCCCGGCGAGATAAGGATCCCAGCTCCAAAGATTGAAGGCGTCTTCTTATTTCTCGGTTAAATTTTATGTCTTGGTTCGTGCGGCTTTATTGTTATTGATTATTATTTTGTATAAAATTCAATCACTTAAAGCTCTTTCATTTAAAACGAGATAGTAAGACGCTGCCTCATTAGGAGTTATCCATGCAAAAACAAATCTTTATCGGAAATATACCCTACACCACAACCGAATCCGAACTGGAAACCCTGTTCGCCCAATTCGGTACCATTGAAGTGGTTAAAATTCCGATTGATAGAAAAACAAACCGTGTTCGTGGCTTTGCCTTCGTAACATTTGAAACCCCAGAAGCCGCTCAGGCTTCCTTGGAATTAAATGGCCATAGCATCAGCGGCCGTAAAATCCAAGTTAACTTCGCTGAAGAACGCAAAGAACGCACAGATGGCGGCGGTTTTGGCGGTAGTCGCAACGGTGGTGGTGATCGTGGTGGCCGCAGCGGTGGCTTTGGTGGCGGCAACAGCGGCGGCGGCTTCGGCGGCAGCCGTGGTGGTGATCGCGGTGATCGCGGTGGTGATCGTGGTGGCCGTGGCGGCAATGGCGGCGGCTTCGGCGGTGGACGCAGCGGCGGTGGCGACCGTGGCGGCTACAACAAAAGCTATGGCTCTAGCCGTTAAGCCTAGTTAAATAAACTGGCTGAAAGCTAAAAAATCTAAAAAGGGGTATTTGATTAAATACCCCTTTTTTTTGTAAAATTTCTGAATACTAAAAACCTATAAATTATAGCATATAGAATCAATAAAATTGGAGTTTGTACATGTCCTCCCAACTACAGCCTGGCAATAATATTCCTCATGACATCCATGTCATCATTGAAGTCCCAGCGCACAGCGATCCTGTGAAATATGAAGTAGATAAAAAAACTGGTCTCTTATTTGTTGATCGTTTTATGATGACCGCCATGCATTATCCCTGTGATTATGGCTATATCCCTCAAACCTTGGGGGAAGATGGAGATCCTTTAGATGTTTTAGTGGTGAGCCCTTTTTCCTTGATCAGCGGTTCTGTGATCCAAGTTCGGGCAGTTGGCGCGCTTAAGATGACGGATGAATCCGGCCCAGATACTAAAATTCTCACTGTGCCCATTCCCAAGTTAACTTCCTTGTATGATCATGTTCAAACAATAGAAGATCTCCCCCCCCTCTTGCTCAAACAAATTTCACATTTCTTTGAACACTACAAAGATTTAGAAGAAGGCAAATGGGTAAAAGTCGATGGCTGGTTGAATTTAGAAGAAACCCACGCAATTATTTTAGATGGAATAGAGCGCTCTAAAAAATAAACTAGACCATGATCAAAGGCACACGGGGTGAAAAGCTCGCTAATAATTCATAGGCACTGGTGTTCATGTCTTGGGCCACTTGTTCTACACCCAGGTGATGCCCCCATAATTCAACCTCTTGCCCAATATAAGGGTTATGGCAGGGCCTTAAATCTACAGCAATCATATCCATAGAAACCCGGCCAATAAGGCTTGTTAATTGCCCCCCCACTAAAATACGTGTGCCTGTGGGCGCCAGCCTCGGAAAACCATCACCATAGCCAATCGCAACAATCCCAACCAACATATCTTCTGGGCAGGTATAAATTAAACCATACCCTAAACGTTCGTCTTTTTTTAAGGCATGAATGGCAATCAGAGCCGATTTCAATTCCATCGCGGGGATTAAATTTAAACTTTGTGGATTCTTATCAGGAAAGGGGCTGGCCCCATAAAGCATTAAACCGGGCCTCACCCAATCTGCATGCGAATCTTTCCAACCTAAAATACCCGCTGAATTGGCCAAGCTTCTAGCCCCGGGCAAATGCCCAATGGCCTTCTGAAATTTGATCATTTGGGCTTGGGTATAGGCCACATGATCAGGATTGTCTAAGGCCTCTGCCACTGCAAAGTGGGTCATAAAACCTAAAATTTCCAGGCTGTTTTTATTGGTGATTTTGTTTTTTGAATTCAAAGATTCTAGACGATCCCAAGCCAAAGCAGCCTGATCCAGGGCCAAACCCAAACGATGCATGCCTGTATTGATTTTTAACCACAAAGAAATCGGGCTGCCTGATTTAAAACTTAAAGCGCCCAAACTAGCTTCTAAGATTTTAAGTTGCTCTTCATGATGTACCACTGCAATTAGGTTAAATTCCTGAATCAAAGCCAATTCTTGGGGTTCAAAAAATCCTTCCATTAGAACAATGGCTGATTCTACGCCAGACTCTCGTAATTGAATAGCCTCTTCAATGCAGGCAACACCCAAGGCATCCACGCCAAAGCTTTCTAAAGCTTGGGCCACCTGTATCAAACCATGACCATAGGCATTCGCCTTTACCATGGCAATAATTTTGGCATTTTGAGTAAGCTGCCTTACGACATTTAAATTATGCTGTAGAGCGGTCTTCGAAATGAGCGCTTTTAGCGGTCGAGCCATAATAAGCTGCTGCCTCTGGTTTTTCTGTGTAATTTTCAAAGCGTGAAATATCGCCTAAAAAAGTCAACTTCACTGTTCCAATGGGGCCATTTCTTTGTTTACCGATAATGATTTCAGCTGCGCCTTTTTCAGGGCTTTCTTTATTGTAAACCTCATCGCGGTAAATAAAAATAATCAAATCGGCATCCTGTTCAATGGCACCTGATTCGCGCAAATCAGACATCACCGGCCTTTTTTCATTGCGTTGCTCCAAACCACGATTTAACTGAGACAGTGCAATAATGGGGATATCCAATTCACGAGCCAAGCCTTTTAAAGAGCGAGAAATTTCTGAAATTTCTGCCGTTCGATTGTCTGCATGGCCGGGGGAGCGCATCAACTGCAAATAATCTATCACTATCAAATTCAATTTACCATATTCACGAGCTACCCGTCTGGCCCTGGCTCGAATTTCATTGGGGCTTAGGGCACCTGTATCGTCAATCAATAATTGGGTAGAAGAAACTGTTTTGATGGCCCAACTCAAACGTGGCCAATCGTCTTCTACCAATTGCCCCGAACGAATACGTTGCTGACCTATACGACCTAAAGAAGCCAAAATACGCATGGCCAAGGATTCTGCGGGCATTTCCATACTAAAAACCAAAACAGCGCCTTCGTTTTTCATGGCTACAAATTCTGCAATATTCATTGCAAAAGTGGTTTTACCCATGGAAGGCCGGCCTGCAATAATAATCAAATCTGAAGCTTGCATCCCCGTTGTCATGCGGTCTAAATCTGTAAAACCACTGGCCAGCCCAGTAATCGCTGTTTTGGCTTTGAATAAATCATCTATCTTTAAAACTGTTCGGGACAGAACCTCGGCAATAGACGTTGGCCCCCTTTGGTTTTTACTGCCCTGTTCTGCAATGGAAAAAATCTTCTTTTCAGCATTGTCTAAAATCTCAGCTACCATTTTTCCTTTGGGATCATAGGCTGTATCTGTGATTTCAGAGCCAATTTGTACCAATTGTCTGAGAACGGAACGCTCGCGAACGATATCCGCATAAGCAATAATATTGGAGGCAGTCGGGGTATTTTGAACCAGATTAACAATGTACTGCAAACCACCCATTTGGTCCAATTCTTTAAGCCTTTCTAAACTTTCAGAAACGGTGATTGCATCAATTGGCATTTCGCGTAAACGCAAATCCAACATGGTTCTATAGATTAAACGGTGTTCGGAACGAAAAAAATCCTGTTCTGTTAAGCGGCCTGCTAGCAGATCCCAAGCTTCGGAATCCAACATCAGGCCACCTAAAACAGATTGCTCGGCCTCTAAAGAAAATGGAACGCTTTTCATCTGTGCTATAGATGTCATAGATATTCCCTATAATATCTTAAAAGGCAGAGCCATCAATGCGCTTAATGTTTAAGTTAAGCTTCAGCTTCCACGGTCACAATAATATTGGCTTCAACATCCGTATGCAATTGCATGCGAATGGTATACTCACCCAATTGACGAATCGGCCCCAAAGGCATTTCGATTTCTGCTCGAACCGCTTCAAATCCCTTGTCTTTAATCGCTTTTACAATATCATGAGAAGTAACAGAGCCATAAAGCTTGCCTTCATCTGCAGCACGTGATTGGATGCTTAAACGCAGGCCCTCTAATTTTTCAGCCCGTGCTTGAGCAGCTTTCAATTGAGCTTCGGCTGCTTTTTCTAATTCAGCACGTTTGGCTTCAAAATCAGCCAAATTTCTGGCATTTGCAGGAACGGCTTTTGATTGTGGAATCAAATAATTACGCCCATAACCAGGTTTTACACGTACTTTATCGCCCAATTGTCCTAAGTTACGTACTTTTTCTAGTAATATAACTTCCATTATGCACCTCTTTTCTTTTTAATTTATTTACTAAATCTATTAATGATTGTGCTGATCGCAATAAGGCAACAAAGCCAAATAACGAGCAACTTTAATAGCGGATGCCAATTGGCGTTGATATTTTGCACGCGTTCCAGTAATACGACTGGGTACTATTTTTCCAACTTCAGTGACATAGGCCCGTAAAACGCCAATGTCTTTGTAATCGATTTCTTTAACGCCAGCTTCAGTAAAGCGGCAGAATTTTTTTCTACGAAAATGACGAGACATGATCTTCTCTTCTCCTAAATAAACCTAAATAATTTAAAAATATTAACTGGCAGCTACTTGTTCATAGGCACCGGCATCGTCTTCTTCATCAGCAGTATTTTCTGCCAATTCAGAGGATACTTGATCGCGCGGAGCATAAGGACGTCGGCCATGATGAGGCTTGGTGTCTTTGTATTCTTTTTCTTTCATCATCACAGATGCTTCTGTAATGGCCTCTTCTTTAGATAAGATCAAATGTCTGATCACTGCATCGTTGTAACGAAAAGCATTGA
>JBJSZW010000168.1:0-5069 GCA_046090565.1 Gammaproteobacteria bacterium | reverse complement strand
GATCGATGACAAGTGAACCGAGCCAAGGAGTAAGATCTGGACGAATGCCATCATTTTCACGCAAAGAGCCCATGCCAACCGGTAAATCGCCATCTAATGCAATAAAAGTGATTGGCAAAGCTTGATCATTCAAGTGATCTGCAAATCTTGTGATAACACGTTCAACTGGTACATCAGGAACCCAGATTTTACCTAATACTTCATGCCAAATGTGTGCAACTGCGGGTATAGTGTTGGGATGGTTTTTAAGCAGTTCGATTTTTATCATGACGCTATCTCACTTATTAATTCTGGCATCAAAGTTTTTACTCTTAAAATTGTTGGTAATACTTGTATGACTTGTTCTATCCCAATGTTTTTTTGCTCAATTTCTCTTTGATTGATAGACCGATTAATATTGTAAACCATCCAGTTAATCCAATTTCCCATAACCCCATAAAACGCCGCTTCAATTATGCGTTTTTCAATTAAACCTCCGGACTCCGAATAAGATTTAAGCATTTTATGGAACAAATTGATTTTGAGATTGGTTGTCACGCCCGACCAATCTAACGCAGCATTTACAATTTCATATGTGGGGTTTAGTTTACGGGCCGATTCCCAATCAATTAATAGAGGTTCCTTGCTCTCAGTCCACAAAACATTTTTTTGATCTAAGTCACCATGCCCAACGACTGTATGTTTTTTAAGAATTTCAATTGAACCCAAATAACTTTCATTAATTTCGAGAAGGGTAGATAAATGGGAATTTAAAATGTCAGCAAATGGAAGTCGCATTTGAGTTGACTGCTTGATTAAGTTTGTAATGTGTTTGTTATCATGAATATCAAATTCAGGTTCATCGATACCTTCAATACATAGATTTATTAAATGCATTTTTGCAAGTATTCGGGCAATGATTAATGCTTGTCCTTCGTGAATTTCATCTTTATCTAAAGCTTTCGCGTTAATCCAAGGATACACAAGGTAGCCATATCCATCTGTAATTAAAAGATGTTTATCGGATTGCGAGAGAGCGCATGCCCCAGGGATATTTTGAGCTATAAAACTTGAAGCTATTTGCTCGCTCAATTCATAATTTTTAATGACTTGCTCATTTTGCAAATCAATATCTTTAGATAGCTGCTTAATCGCATAGGAGCCTTTATCTGTATCAAGACGCCACATGATATGCAGCAAGCCACCGTGTACTCTTGTGGGCGCTTGAGTCGGTGTACCAAGATTAAAATGATGGCAAATTGCTTTGATGTGATTCTTATTTGCAGACAGAAAACGTCTAATCAATAAATGATGAGACTTCCCGGCGCCGCTACAATCTCCACCCATTATAAAGTCAGCAATGTGCTCAAAACCTGCTTTCATATAGACATGTTTTGCTCTGGGGTTATCGCTGGCAGGATCTATGATGAATGTATCGGCTGATCCGTCGAATTCTCTTCTGAAGAAATCAAGAAATTCCGATAAGGTCTTGGCCCCATAGCCTTTGCCAAAATAATCTTTATCCCCAATCATGTAATCGATGCCATACGTATTACCGGTTTTTGAAAGGTGACTTAATTTAATATCATCGATGTGGTCTTCAGCTGTTTCTTGGATCGTCATTAACATTGCGAATGGGTGGCCATTCCAGCTTGCTATCCAATAAAAATACTTGCCGTCACAATAATTCGAAGGTTCTTTTCTGCCATTAACAAAATTTAAAATATCGTCTTTATGGCCTTGCGTATTATCCCAAAACTCCTGAACAAAAGGCTCTGCAAGCCAACCAAAAATAATATTAACGTGATTTACATTGGCTTTTTCAAAATTAATGCTCATGCCACTTGCTCCAAATATAATTTCATACCTTCATGACTTGCCTCGAAGTCAAGCTTTTCATAAAAATGTTTTGCTTGTGGCCGCTTTTTATTTGTGGTGAGCTGGATAATAGAAACATCATTTTCCTTGGCATAAGAAATCGCTTGATTAAACATCCAAGATCCTATTTTCTGGCCTCTATATTTCCCGGCTACCCTGACCGCTTCTATTTGCATACGGGTGCTGCCGATAAAAGTGAGTGATGGCATAATAGTGAGGTGACAAGTGCCGATAATTTCATCATCGTTTTCTACCGCCATTAAATATTGGTTTGGATCAGAATCAATTTTATGAAAGGCTTTGATGTAGTTTTCGTGCACCACGGCTGATTTTGATTCTCTGCTAGCCCCGAGTTCATCTTCTAAGAGGAGTTCAACCAGGCGGGGTAAATCAGCAATTCTTGCTTTTCGGTGGGTAAGGTTATTCATAAACTACCTTTTAATTTTTGTATAAAACGTTCCATGTGAGGATCTGACTCTGAGTAAGGAACCTCATTAAGATGGAACCACTGGATGTCATTGAATTCATTCTTGTCAAATTCATAAGCTTTATGACTATTACCTTTGAGCACGTACCATAAACTTACGTCTGTATGACCCGCTGTTAGACCTACAGTTAATGTTGATGTTAAAAAGAGTGGATGGGGTGACAAAAAATCAGCTGTAACGTTAAGTTCTTCTAAACATTCTCGTTCAACCGTGGTTTTTGGATCTTCATCAATTTCTACATGCCCTCCACTTGGCAGCCAAAGAAGTGCTTTCTTATGATCGACAAGGAGTATTTTTTGGTGAACGTCATCGAAGAGTACAAAATAAGATACTAAATGTTTATTTGGGACATCAGGCTTTTGAACCCGAAAAATAGGCTCGCCACTTTCAATCCAAAGACACGTATCATTAATATGTTCTTGCTCAACATCGTCATAGGGGATAATGGCTCTGATAAGGGTATGAATATGTTCCCTGATGGAGTTACTGTGCAAAGCAAGGTTTGTTGTCATATCATCACGCTCCTAAATACATCTGAAGCCGCCATTTTCAGCCACTGAGGCACGAGTTCTCTCAATGGCTCGGCTCTAAAATCAATCTCAGATAATTGATGCAAGGGCACCCAGATTAATTCAATATGCTTTTCAAGCTGGGGAATTTTATTATTGCTTTTCAAAGATTCTGATTCAGCCTCAAAAATAAAATTATATTCATGGTTGTGACAGATACTGCTATGTCCTGGTTCGAAGCTGTATTCTAAACATCCTAAAAATCTCTTGATCTTGCAATGAGCTCCAGTTTCTTCCATTAATTCACGAAGAAGCGATCTTTCAACCGATTCCCCATGCTCAACATGACCACCTGGAAGAAAGTGAAAGCTGATAGGAAGGTCAAGCGTTCTGCAAAGCAAAATATGGTCTTGATCTATTATCACGCCTCGACTCAAAACGTGGATATTATTCTTCGTGCCCATCTTCAACCTCACATTTTGTGCCTTGATGAAATATCATTTTCCACTCATCACCATATCGCTGCCAAATTGAAGATCGCAGCGAAGCAATGCCATCTTCTGTTGTTTTGTATGTTGCTAGCGTCACGTCCTTGGATAATTCCTTAATCTTGAAGTCGCTGACCACAAATGTTCTTGAGGTCTCATCTGGTTTGATACAATCCTGCTTGTTGTAGACCTTGCCGGAGCTTCCAAACTCAAGAAAATCATCTGCGATTAGTTTATTTAATTGCTCGGTGGATTGTCTGACAGAAGAGTCTAAAAGGGACCGCTCTAACGCTTCAATCGATTTTGGCAAGATGCCAGCCTCGTTTGTCCTTGATTCTTTTGGGGTATCTGACCTGAATCCATTCCAAAATAATCCACCATAAGGGTCTAGAATTTTCTTTACTAATAATTCTAATGCAGCAGAATTACCGGTTTGGAAAAGGCCTTGAAAGGCTTGCATGAATTCTAAAGCAAGATCGGGATTGTCGCTTTTAAGATAACGGATAATTGATTTACCGCTGGCGCACCACTTATTTTGGCTTCTAAAATAAAATTGCCCCAGAGCTTCAAGTAACCATGCGGCGGATGCAATCTGCTCATCGCGCCCGGTTGGATATTTAATATCATCCAAAACATCGGTAATTAAAAATCGTTCTTTGTTGATTTGTTCTTGGCCCCAAATAGCTGGCCCTGCATTCAAAACTTCTTGCGCAAGTGTTTTAACATTTTCTGAAAAAACGCCAGGATTAGTTACCTCGCGTCCATTCAAAATCATATGGCAGAGGCCAGAAATGCCATTTCCGGTTCTTGATTCTTCAAAAAAATACCGCAAGGTATCAAGATCATGAATAAATGCATCAATTGGCCAACCGTCGTAAATAAAGGCTTCTCGATAAGCGTGGGCTACTTCTGCAAAAACAATAATAAGATCCAAATCAGATGCACTTGTTCCTCGACCCTCTGAAACTGATCCTGCCCAGAAGATAGCTTTAGCCTGCACGTAGCGTTCTTTAATAAGTTTTTGGATGGTTGGTAACGGGCCATTTCTTGAGGATAAATCCTTTAACATCCAAATATTAGATTCTGTTTGGAATTGCTCAAATATTTTAAACCCAGCTTTTGTAAAGGCTTTCATTGCGGTTAGATTGTCTTTTGATGGATCGATTAGGCACCAATCAAAATTCAGTGTTAATACTTGGCTTTCAAATTCATTTAAAATTTTCGCTCCCCATCCTTGGTGTAAGAATTGTTGCTCTCCAATAAATAAATCTACACCGCATACAGAGCCAGAAATAGCGCTTAAATTTAGACCATTCTCTTGAGCGAAGTCATGAGCATTATAAGCCTGTATGTAACCTATCATTTCTTTGTTAGCACAGATGATATAAGCATATATTTTGTGGTTTGAATTTTTTGAAATGGCAAAGCCATGGATGTGTTTGCCAAATTTCTCTTTCACCAACTCCAGCGTATACGTCACATCCTGATCCCCACCTACGCTAAAGCTTCGGTCGGCAGGCCACCACTTTTTGACGTGCGGCGTCTCCAGCCACTTTAGCAGTAATGGAAAATGCGATTCAGCTAAGGGAACAAAAGTAATTTTCATAGCAGGTTAATCTCTTTGACGCGTGTTAAGACCTTCAGGTAAGTTAAAAATTGCTCCATATCTTTTTCTACTGGAGCAAAATACTCCTTCTCATTTGTTTTCATAATTTCAGCGGCTTTTT
>JBJSZW010000167.1:0-4846 GCA_046090565.1 Gammaproteobacteria bacterium | reverse complement strand
TAAGTAAGCTATCCATAGACCTGAGATCCCTGTTCCCACAATGGCGATATTAAGAGGTCTTTCTAAAAAATGAGTCATGATTTATGATGTAAATATCTTTGAAAGGGAAGATTGAATTGTGGGATAAGAAAATAGAAATCCATGGCTAAGTGCTTTTTGAGGCAATACTTTTTGTCCCTTTATCATGATTTCTTCGGCCATTTCACCAAAAACCAATTTCAAAATAAATTCTGGCGTTTTCAAAAAGCATTGCCTATGCAAAGCTTGTGCAAGCGCTAAAGAAAATTCTTTATTATTAATGGGGTTTGGTGATGTGGCATTCACTGGGCCATTAATATTTTCTTGATGAATGGTAAAGATAATTAACTCAATAAGATCATCTCTATCAATCCATGATAACCACTGTTGTCCATTTCCAATTTGACTCCCTAAACCCAAACGAAAACTTGGTAAGAGCTTTGCTAGCATACCCCCATCTTTTTCAAGTACGGGGCCAATTCTTAAAAGCACTGTTCTGACTCCTAATTGAGCAGCATTAGATGCTTCATCTTCCCAAGCTTTGCAGAGTAATTGTGCAAATTTGGAATTAATGGTTTCTAGAGCGCTATCTTCAGTAAATGTCTTGTCATCATCCATACCATAGTAACCCACGGCTGAACCGCTGATGAATAATGTGGGAAGTTTTTGTTTTGACGCCATAAACTCTACAAGATCTCGTGTTGTGGCGATACGACTATTATAAATTCTATTTTTTGCATTCTCTGTCCAGCGTTGAGCAATGGTTTCACCTGCAAGATTAATGACAATATCTACGTCAATATTTTGAATTTCATTCAAAGCATTGAAATAAAATTTTCTGCTGCCATTTTCTGTACTATTGAGTTTTTGACTGCGCGTGAGAATGTACAATGTATAGCCTTCTTTTATAAGACGATTGCAAAGATGCGTGCCAACAAAGCCTGTTCCGCCTGTGATCAATATTTTTTTAGCGTTTCTACTCATCTCATATCCCCTTTTTCTATCCCTAAAATGCCCCGCAAATGCTCATCAAACCCTTGCTTATTTTCCCCTAAACTTACAAAAAAAGCTTCTTCGGCTTTGAGCAAATCTTTTGCCGCTCCTTGAATTTTAGCGCTACCTGCATCTGTAAGCTCAGAAAACTTAGACCGCTCATCACCTTCCTTTTGGGAGCGCTTTAGTAATCCTCTCTTCTCTAGAGCCCTGAGTACCTGAGACGTCATGGTCACATCAAAATTAAAGAACTTTGCGAGGTCATTTTGAGACACATTCGCCTTATCTTTCTTCAAAAACCCTAATGTCATCAAAAGCATAAACTGAACGTGAGTGAGGTCATGAGGCAAAAGAGTACTTTCAATCTTGCGCTTCCACGCAAAATAAGCAGAATAGAGCAAGAAGCCTGTAACGAAGTTCATGTTGATCCAGTTCGTTTTTGATGACTTGTATAACTTCAGACTAAATCTGACACTCCCTGGATAAAAGTTAGATCTCAAATATATTGATGTATGTCAAAGCATTCACTATTTTTGAAGCTAACAAACAATTGAACCCCAAAGGAGTGCCATTATGCACAATGTAGCAGAAAAAATAATAAAACCAAAACTTGGCCTTTTAGAATTGGCCAGAGAGCTAGGAAATGTCTCTAGAGCCTGCAAGGTAATGGGCTATAGCCGAGATTCTTTTTACCGTTATAAAGCCCTTTATGAGAACCGTGGCAGCGAAGCTCTTCAGGATATGACGCACAAACGCCCCAATGAAAAAAATAGGGTTCCTGAGCATGTTGAGGAAGCTGTCAGGAAGCTAGCAGTGGAAAATCCAGCCCTAGGGCAAACGAGGGCTTCCTTGGAGTTACTCAATCGCGGAGTCATCGTATCGAGCAGTGGTATTCGTTCAATATGGTTCAGAAATGATTTGGAAACGTTCAATAAGCGCTTAAAAGCCTTAGAAGCCAAATCAGCTCAAGGCGGTAAAGCAGAGCACCATGCTTATGAGCTTTATCTATCGATAGAAAATATTGAGCATTCGAAAACAAAAGCTCGCCATCCTCAAACCAATGGGATTATGAACTGGACAAGCAAACACTTTGTGCGTATACTATAGAGAATATTTATTCTATGTAGAGGCTTAATGGAACTTGATCCTATATTACTAGCACGCATTCAGTTTGCTTTTACTGTCAGTTTTCACATTATTTTTCCGGCAATTAGTATAGGGCTGGCTAGTTTTCTGGCTGTAGTAGAATGGCGCTGGCTAGCTACAAATAACCAAATATTTAGGGATATTTATAAATTTTGGGTCAAGATTTTTGCCGTGACCTTTGGCATGGGGGTGGTGTCTGGAGTCGTCATGTCGTATGAGTTTGGCACAAATTGGTCTGTATTCTCTGATAAAATAGCGAATGTTTTAGGTCCTTTGATTGGGTTTGAAGTACTCACAGCATTTTTTTTAGAGGCTTCTTTTCTGGGGATAATGCTATTTGGATGGGGTCGTGTCAGCAAGAAAATGCATTTCATTTCGACATGCATTGTTGGAATTGGAACACTAATATCTGCTTTTTGGATTTTATCAGCGAACAGTTGGATGCAAACACCTCAGGGTTTTATTATTGGCCAAGATGGCCGATTGTTGCCGACCAATTGGGTTGATATTATTTTCAACCCCTCTTTTCCATACCGATTAATGCATATGATAACAGGAGCTTATTTAACTACAGCTTTTTTTGTAGGGGGAATAGGTGCTTTTTATTTACTAAAAAACAAATTTATCCCTCAAGCGCGCATAATGCTTGGTATGGCAACAATGATGGCTGCATTTGTCGCTCCCGCTCAACTCATTATTGGCCACATGCACGGTGAAAACACGATGCATTACCAACCTGTAAAAGTTGCTGCAATGGAAGGTAATTGGGATCATAGGGAAAATGCTCCTCTATTTCTTTTTGGAATACCAAATCAGGAGGAAGAAAAAACAAATTATGGGATTACGATTCCTGGCGGGGCAAGCTGGGTATTAACAGGTAATGTCAATGGTAAAATTCCTGCTTTAAAAGATTTTGCCAAAGAAGATCGACCTCCTGTTGTTTGGGTTTTTTGGAGTTTTCGTGTGATGGTTGGCTTGGGTTTTTTAATGATAGCAATCGGAATCATAAGTAGTATCCGGTACTTTCAGAAATGTTTATTTACAACAAAATGGCTTCATATATTGTGGATGTGTATGATCCCAAGCGGGTTTATTGCAATTCTAGCAGGATGGTTTGTAACCGAAATTGGCAGACAGCCATGGACAGCATATGGGGTTATCAGAACTATACACTCCGTATCTCCAGCTATCACAGGGCATCAAGTAGCATGGTCACTAATGGCATTTGTTGTGATGTATATTTTTATTTTTAGTGCTGCGATTTATTACATCATAAAATTAATTAAAAAAGGATTTTCTGATTTAAATAATGATGATCATTATTATAAACACGGTATCGAAGCATCGACAGTTTCATTGATAACCAACAAAGAGGGTGCAGATGTTTGATTTTTCTAGTTTTATCGACTTACCTCTTGTTTGGTCTATCATAATAGGATTCGCCATTTTTTTATATGTCCTTTTAGATGGATTTGATTTAGGCGTGGGTATTTTATTTCCCTTTGCGCCATCTGATGAATGTCGTAATAAAATGATGAACTCTATAGCCCCGTTTTGGGATGGCAATGAGACTTGGCTTGTTTTAGGAGGGGGTGGATTGTTCGCAGCCTTTCCACTGGCTTACACAATATTACTACCTGCGTTTTATATACCGATTATTTTAATGCTATTGGGTCTTATTATGCGAGGTGTGGCATTTGAATTCCGTTTTAAAGCGGATGATAGTTTTAGGTGGGTATGGGATTATGTGTTTCATTTCGGTTCGATAGGAGCCGCTTTTTGCCAGGGGCTTATTCTCGGGGGATTTGTACAGGGAGTAGAGGTTGAGGGACGAAATTTTTCTGGTGGGCCATTTGATTGGGCTACAGCTTTTTCGATTATGACTGGTATCGCTGTTGTCTTTGGTTATGCACTTTTGGGTGCTACATGGTTAGTTATGAAAACAACCGATATTACGCAATTATGGTCACGTAACGTTGCATCATATGTGCTTGTTTTTGTTGCTCTTTTTATGGGATTAGTAAGCATTACCGTCCCATTTATTAACGAACAAATTAAACTCTTTTGGTTTAGCACCCCCAACATATATTACTTAAGCGTAATACCATTTGTAACTTTTATATTATTCATTATGATATGGAACGATTTGCACAATACAAAACATGAATATAGAGCGTTTTTAAGTAGTATTTTTATATTTTTTATGGGCTATTTAGGCTTAGGATTAAGCATTTTTCCCTGGTTAATTCCCTATCAATATACGATTTGGGATGCTGCTGCTTATGGACCTAGTTTGTCTTTGATGTTATGCGGCGTAATGCCATTGTTGCCTTTTATTTTAGGTTACACTGGTTATTGTTATTATGTATTTCGTGGAAAAAGCAGCCATGAAAAAATGTATTAAATCTACTAGTACTTGGCTCAACGCCCGTCCAAAACTTAAGCAATGGATCTGGTTTGCTTTATTGTGGCTTGGAGGGCTGACGTCATTTTGGATTTTAGCTTATCCCTTTAAACTTCTTATTAAAAGTTTAGGATGATTTGTTACGTAAGCGTCCAGTAAACCTCACGTCAAAACATTACTGTCTAATTTGTGGGCAATAAAAATTCTCCATAGCGAACAAAATTCAGCCATAATTAAAAGTGTTTTTTAGTTTATAATCTTAATTCAGTTTTTGAAAATTTAACG
>JBJSZW010000166.1:0-8648 GCA_046090565.1 Gammaproteobacteria bacterium | reverse complement strand
ATACAGGCTTGGTGGATAAAGAATATTTGGCTAAAAATAAGCCAGATTTAAGTTTGGATCACCCCAGAACTTTTGAAACGGATGATATTATAGAATTAGCAGAAGCATAGACTCTTAAATTTCTGTGCAGATTAATTTCTGTGCCTTCTGCGTTTTTAATTTTAGGATCCACAGCAAAGGCTTCTGATTCTATGCTTCTGGCTAATTCTATAATATCATCCGTTTCAAAAGTTCTGGGGTGATCCAAACTTAAATCTGGCTTATTTTTAGCCAAATATTCTTTATCCACCAAGCCTGTATAGGGATCTTCTTCCGCTGCTTTTGCAATAGAAATGGCTGCCTTGATGCACTGCTCAATGGCTTGATCAGATAAATCACTGGTAGAAACAGAGGCTTTTTTCTGACCACAATACACCAGTAAACTTAGGCTTTTGTCTCGCGTGAACTCTACCGTTTCTACTGCCTGATTACGCAAACTCGTGTTAAAACCATGGGTATGAACCAAACTCACCTCGGCAGCACTTGCCCCGTGTTTTTGGCTGGATTCTAAAATCGCCCCTACTTTGTTTTCTAGGGCTTCTAGGGTATAGCTGTGTTCTAAAGTTAATTGCATTAGTTTGTTCCTCCCACCGTCATGGCATCTACTTTTAAGGTGGGTTGCCCCACGCCTACTGGAACGCTTTGGCCATTTTTACCACAAACGCCTACGCCCGTATCGAGTTTTAAATCATGCCCTACCATGGACACACGAGTTAAAACATCTGGCCCATTGCCCACCAGGGTTGCGCCTTTCACAGGCTGCGTGATTTTGCCATTTTCAATCAAATAAGCTTCTGAGGCTGAAAACACAAACTTACCTGATGTAATATCCACTTGGCCACCTGCAAAATTAACGGCATACAGGCCTTTTTCGACAGAAGCAATGATCTCTTCAGGATCATGTTTGCCAGGCAGCATGTAGGTGTTTGTCATCCTGGGCATGGGCTGGTGAGCATAGGATTCCCGGCGGCCATTGCCTGTTGGCTTGGTATTCATGAGCTTGGCATTTAATTTGTCTTGCAAATAGTTCACTAAAACACCATCTTTGATTAGGGTGGTGCATTGGGTGGGAACGCCTTCATCATCCACATTCAAAGATCCACGGCGATTAGGCAGAGTGCCATCGTCTACTACCGTGCACAAAGTACTGGCCACCACTTGGCCCATACGCCCCGCATAGGCCGAAGTGCCCTTGCGATTGAAATCTCCTTCCAGGCCATGGCCTACGGCTTCGTGCAATAAAACACCGGGCCAGCCAGATCCTAAAACAACCGGCATGGTGCCCGCTGGTGCTGGAATGGCTTCTAGATTTACCAGAGCTTGGCGCACGGCTTCTTCTACAAAACCAAAGGCCAGGCTTAAGTTATTCAGCAAGAAATCTTGATAGCCATGCCGCCCCCCGCCACCAGCAAAGCCCTGTTCGCGCCGGCCTGCTGTGTCTTCAGCAATCACTGTGATATTCAAACGCACCAGGGGCCGTTTATCCGCCATTAAAGTGCCATCGCTGGCCAGGATTAAAATTTCTTCAAAGCTGCCTGATAAGCCTACAATGACTTGTTTGATCCTAGGATCCATGGCGCGGGCTCGCGCATCCAGCAATTTTAATAAATCTAATTTGTCCGCCGTGCTGATAGAATCCAAAGGCGTAATGCTTTGATAGAGCTTGGGTAATTTTTCAGCCCCCTGTTTTTGCCAAACCTGCATGGCCCCACCAGTGCCTGCACGCGCAATGCTACGAGCCGCCATGGCTGCTTCTTCCAAAGCTGGCAATATCAGATCATCCGAATAGGCAAAGCCCGTTTTTTCCCCCGAAATAGCACGCAGCCCCACACCCTTGTCTACATTGAAATTGCCTTCTTTGATAATGCCATCTTCCATCACCCAAGCTTCGCTTTGCATGCTTTGAAAATACAAATCGGCCGCATCAATGCTGGGACCTAAAATACCATGCATGAGCTTTTCTATGGCGATGAGCTCTATGCCGTGTTGGTCTAAGATATTAAGATCAGTGCTCACTTAGAAATGCTCCTTAAAATTAAAATAAAATTAATTAAATTTTCAAGCTTTTAAGCTTTCCAAATTAAAGTTGCCATACGGCCGGTTTGATGATCCCGCCGATACGAAAAAAATCGTTCCGAATCAGAATAGGTACATAAATACTGACTATAAATATTCTGGGCCAAGGCCCCTGCCCTGCCTAAAGCATTGTGGGCCAGCTGATACAAATTGCCTAAATACTTGCCTGACCCAAAATTCTTGGCCACAGTCCTAAAGGCCCTAACATTCTCTGCATTCAGAGCCAGAAACAAATCGCGGACTTCTGCTCCCACTTCAAAAGCATTCGGACCAATACCAGGGCCCAGCCAAATCAAAACCTGATTTTTAGGAATACCAAGCTCTAAAAATAAGCTCAAAGCCCTTTCTAAAATACCTGCTGCAATACCCTTCCATCCCGCATGAATGGCTGCTATTTGCTCGCCTTTTGTGTCGGCCATCAAAACCGGTAAGCAATCTGCCGTGAGTACTACTGGGATATTGGCCCATGCCCCAGGGGCTTCTGCGCCCTGGCCCTGTCTTACATTTTTTTGGTCTTTTTGAAAATTCACATAGCCAATATCCGCAGCCTGTAGGGGATCCCCAGCCTGAACCTGATTGAAGTCATTCAGACACACTGCATCCACACCATGCACTTGGTTCAACCAAAAAGGCTCGCCCCGCAAATTCAAGGCCTTACTTAAGCACTCACGATTTTTTTGGACTGAAACTGGATCATCCCCCACGTGCATGGCCAAATTAAAGCCAGCATAGAGCCCAGTGCTTAGGCTTGCCTGTTCTAATGTCGTTCTTAATGTCGTACAGGCCCGAATGCCCGGAGGGCAGGGCCAATTGGGTTCTAGAAACTGCATTCCCCATTAAAACACATTTGAATAATTTTTCACAAGCGATAAGAAAATTTTTGACGAAACTGCAAAATCAACTAATTTTTATAAGATGGATTATATGGATTATCGAGAATCTCCCCAAGCCCCCCCCGTTCTGATTCGAAGTGCTTATGAAGTCGTTGATGATTTTAAATCTGATTTTAGAAATTATACTAAAAAGGATAACCTCTGGGCCCTAGGCGAATTATTCTTAGTCTCTGGCGTTTTAGCAAACACAGGCTTGGATCAGGGCATCAAGAAAAGATGGCAAGAGGCCTGGCGTCCTAAAAATCCAAGCCGTTATGATAATATTTTTAAAATTCCAAAAAAAATTGGTGGCGTTTCCTGGCTTACCATACCTTTGTACACAGGCTCTATGGCTCTTGGCCATTTGCTAAAAGACACACGCATTGGCCACCCGATTTATCAATGGTCTTATTTGAGTTTCCGTGCCAGCGTGATAGGCGGGGCGCAACAAGCCCTTTTTACGAAAGTACTCGGCAGTGGGCGCCCCTGTCGTGAAGAATCTTCAAACTGGCAACCCTTTCGTTATGAAAATGCCGTGAGTGGCCATGCTTTTTATGGGGCGATTCCCATTCTAACTGCTGCCAAAATGACCCGCTTTTCTGGCCTACGATATGCCCTCTATGGTGCTTCTATTTTGCCAGGACTTGCCAGAATCAATGACAATCGGCATTATACTTCCCAAGTCATCCTAGGCTGGGGCCTGGCCATGCTTTCTGTGAGCACCGTTTTCCAAAGCGAGGAAGACAAAGACAATGAAGTGGCATCGAAAAATCCAAGTTTCCGTTTAGATGTCAGCCCTTATCCTAAATCACCCATGATCAAAGCAAGCATTAGATATTAATACTAGGCTCAATTTATGAAAAATATTTTCAGATTATTTAAGTTTAAGAACTTTAAATTTAAAGCCTTTTCTCTGGTTGAATTACTCGTTGTGGTTGGTATTTTTACCATTATCAGCATTGCTGCCGTGGGTAGCTTGCGGGAAAATTCCCAAAATAAAAAAGCTGCTTTGGCTGCTAATCGCATGCTCCAGGGCTTGAATTTTGTAATGGCTGAAGCTGGCAGACGCAGGGCTAACGTTCGACTCTGCGCCGCCAATGCTGCCCGAACGGCTTGTGACTGTATCGACAATAATATGACTGCCAACGGCTGGCTCATTACCGTGGTTGCCACAAACGAAGTTTTAAGTGCGGATGAAATTCCAAATGGCTATGTATTTCTTCGTCCAGGAGGCTCTTGTATTATGGAAGCAAGAATTTCACCAGTCAACGGTGCTGTGGTCTGGGTTGATACAAGTAATTATCAGGTTAAACCAACAAATTGCGAACTTGGTAATAATCAACAACATAATATTGATGTTGTTGGTGATAGCAATCAACCGCCAGTTCTTACACCCAATCAAGCTTGTTAAGCTTTATTATATTCATCTTGATTATCTGAAGACCATGACTACAAATACTACGCACAAAATACCTCAAGACTTTGCTTTTCAGGTGAATCATGCCATCAGAAATCAAGACTGGTTACTGGCCTTAAAATTACTCAAACAGGGCCTAAATATTAGGCCTGAAGATCCCTTGTTGCACAATAACTTGGGCAATATTTATTTAAAAATATCGGATTTTGATAAAGCCAAACAGCATTTTCATCAGGCACTGCGCATTGAACCGCTTTATATCAAGGCCTACAATAATTTGGGTATTGCCTACTACAAAAGCAATGATTCGGCGAATGCTGAAAAATACCTCAAAGAAGCTTTAAGATTAGAGCCAGGTAATCTAGATGCACATTTTAATTTGGCCTTGAATTTCAGTGCTCAATCGCTTTGGGAAAGTGCCAAACAGCATTACGAGGCTTTGTTAAAAATTAACCCATCGCATCCAAATGCTCGCCAAAATTTGGGGCTTATTTTAATCAATGAGGCCCAAGAGGCAGAAAATTTTGAAAACTTTGAAAAGTTTGAACAAGCAGCTGCTCTTTTAGAAGGCCTAGACAATGCAGATGCGCAGTATTTCCTGGGCAATGCGTATTTGGCCTTAGGGCATTTGGATGCTGCTGAAACAGCCTATAGATGGGCCCTTGATTCAAACCCAGATTACCACGATGCTTGCCATAATTTAGCGATTATTTTAATCAAAAAAAATCAACATTCAGAAGCTAAAAATTATTTTGAAAAGGCTTTAAAATTAAATGCTGGCAATATTACTGCTGATTTTATGCTTCAAGCGATACTGGGTGACAGGGAAAATAATCAACACAATAACCCAAATAACAATATTATTAAAATACCAGAACAAGCCCCCCTACCCTATGTGCAAGATTTGTTCGATCAATACGCGCCGTATTACAATAGGCATTTAAAATGTTTGAATTATCAAACCCCTTATTTAATGCGTGCTTGTATTAATCCCCATTTGCCTTTTACTTGTGAAATTTGCTTGGATTTAGGCTGTGGCACAGGCCTAAGTGGCCTGGCTTTTCAAGATGCCGTACGCGATTTAATAGGCCTGGATATTTCAGCCAATATGCTTGCCGAGGCTAAAAAGCTTAATATTTATAAAAACTTAATACAAGATAGTATTATTGATTTTCTAGAAAAAAATTTAAAAACACAAGCCCCAGAAACAAAGTTTTATAATTTAATTTTAGCAACTGAAGTTTTGATCTATTTTGGAGATTTAGGGCCTATTTTTAAATTAATTCAAGAAAATTTAAAACCCAGAGGCCTTTTTTGCTTTAGCATTGAAATACCAGAGGTTCAAAAAACTTATAATATAAATAAGCCATCCTATGTTTTACAAAAAACTGGCCGTTATCAGCACAACCCAGATTATATTTCAAAACTAGCAGAAAATAATAATTTTAAAATTTTAAAAGAAGATGATTGCGAACTTCGAAAACATCATGAAATTTCTATTTGTGGTAAAATTTATGTTGTTCAAAAATATTAATGAGAAATCAAAGGGTAATTATCTGGATTTTTTAGGCTATCAATACTCAAATCAATATCCAAATCTGGCCAAAACAAATGCCTTGGAGATTGAAGTTCTACATTATAAATCTTTTCAAGCGTAGCATTTAAAAACCAAGGATATTCTGGGTAAGGGAGAAAAAATTCTTCTTCATTCACCAGTAACCAAATTCCATTTTTGTTCAAATTTATTTCAATTTTGGAAGTGTTTTTTCCAAGCGGCGACAATGTCATGGATATGTTCCTCCACAAGATTTTGAATTTCTTTAAGTTGAGTTCTCGATAATCCATAATTACTAGCCAAAGCGACGATAGGTTCTAGCCAAAACTTAGCTTCTCCATCTTGAGAGTTGACATGTACATGCATCCGTTTTTCTTCCCGAGAAAAAAAGAAAAAGCGATAAGGACCTGATCGAAACACAGTTGGACTCATATCATTAGAGTATACCATGAACCACTCTACAATGCTAAAGAAAATTCTGAATAGCCTGTTTGAGGGGAATTAATTGCCCATGAAAAAAATGCCCAACGCCTTCAAACCAAATTAATTCATGTGTTTGAGCTGTGCTATTGCTCCATTCTTTGACTAAATCAACAGCTACGATTTCATCTTCAGAGCCTTGGATTAATAACCAAGGACAATGCACTTTTTCAATGCTGTAAAAATCAAAATGGTGCATGGGTGGGGCAATGGAAATCAATTTTTTAACAGCTGGATTATTGCCCGCTACTTTAGCACTCACGTAAGATCCAAAAGAAAAGCCCGCTAAAATAAATGCTTCAAAACCCTGATGCTTGGCCCAAGCCATAATGGCCTGTAAATCTTTTTGTTCTCCATTGCCCTGGGCAAAATGCCCCTGGCTTTCGCCTACCCCTCTGAAATTAAAGCGCAGGGTATTGAAACCCAATTCTTGAAAGGCTTTTAAGGCCGTGGTAACGATTTTATGTTCCATGCTGCCATGAAACAGGGGATGGGGGTGGCAAACAATGGCCAGTATTGCTTGGCCTGATTGGTTTTCTTGGGTATTTTGCTTAAAAATTAAGGTCTCTAGAACACCAGCCGGACCTGGAACAAGATATTTTTTTTCTTTATTTGGTTTATTTTCTCTCATGTCTTAATTCAACAACGTTTAGGATTTCTTTCGCCAACACATCAGGCTGAAATTTGGCTATGAAATTATTCGCGCCTACTTTTTCGATCAGTGCTTTATTAAAAACCCCACTTAAAGAGGTATGTAAAACGACATATAAATCTTTGAGCCTAGGATCGAAACGAATTTCGGTGGTTAGAGTATACCCATCCATCATGGGCATTTCAACATCTGAAATCAACATCAAAAATTCATTGTTAATTTGTTTGCCTTCCTCAGCCAATTTTTTGAGTAAATCCAAGGCTTGTTTGCCATCGCTAACTGTGACGCAGCCAAAACCTAGGCTTTCAACTGTTTTTTGAATTTGATTGCGGGCCACCATAGAATCATCAGCGACTAAAACTACTTTTTTGGAGAGTTCTTGTTCTTCAGCTTCTTTTTTAACATCTTCTAATATTTCGGCACTGACTTCTTTTATTTTGGGTGCAATTTCATCAATAATTCTTTCAACATCAATAATTTCAACTAATTTACCATCCACCTGAGTCACCGCCGTTAAATAACTGCCCTTTCCTCCTTTGCTGGTACCTGCAGGCGGTGGATTAATAGCAGACCAATTCAAATTCACAATACGTTCTACAGAATGTACAATCATAGCCTGCACTGTACGATTGTATTCAGAAATAATCACGAAAGATTTAGACAAATCATCCATGGGGAGAGTCCCAACCGCTTTTCCAAAATCAATCACAGGAATAGCGCTGCCTCTAAAATTCGCAATTCCACGAATAACGGGATGAGATCTGGGAATAACCGTTAACTTAGGACACTGTGTAACTTCTCGCACTTTAAAAACATTGATCCCAAATAATTGACTAGAGCCATTCAATCGAAACATGAGTAATTCCATGCGATTTTGACCAACCATTTTCGTTCTTTGGTCTACATTTGCCATGACGCTTGATTGATTACCAGCCATTTCTTTTGCTCCCTCAGGATCTCATTATTTCTTAATCTTCATTCATCTTACTAGCTTTACTAAATTCTACTAGACTAAAATACTAGAGGTTCGTACTATTCCGCTTTCGCCGTTTTTTATTGCTATTTTATTTTCGGCTAGGGCCTGTACAGCAGTGTAGTAATCTTTGGTGAAAATGATTAGAATGATGAGGAAAATGACAGAAGTAGCTGCACCCAATCAAATTATTATCGAAGGCATCACCCTGAGCGGAGAAGTATTTCGCCCCAGTGATTGGGCAGAACGCATGAGCGGTAGCCTAGGGACCTTCAGAAATCAAAGGATCCATTATTCCCCTTTGCTTAAGCCCTCGGTACACAATGAAAACAAATGCGTTATTTTAGATAAATCTCTCAAAGAAATTAATCCTCCCCTTTATGAACATATTTTAGAATTCGCTCGAAAAAACAATTTAAAAATCTGTGGAGAATCCTAGATTCTTAAAATTTATTAGCTTTTCTATGAATCCTTAAAAATTTTAGCAATCTTTTCAAACCAAGAGCTTGTTTTTGGTGTATGATTTTCAGGTTTGCTTTTGAGGCTTTCCGAAAAGTCTTTCAATAAATTTTTTTGGCGATCGC
>JBJSZW010000165.1:0-12548 GCA_046090565.1 Gammaproteobacteria bacterium | reverse complement strand
CCCAAGGCAGTCTTATCGGCTCAAGATATGGAGAACTAACGCATATTCCAGAGGCAGACCATAAAACTTAGGAAAACAAAATCCACTAGACATTTTTAGAACAAGTTTAGAACAAGCAGCCTAGGCCATTTCAGGTATTAGAGGCTTTATGAGCACTTGTTCTATCTTGTGTTGCAAATGCTGACAGAGATTTTTTTGCTCAGAAGAACCGTGTAATAAATCGTAACTGATGTTCAAAGCCGCCATGACCGCAATGCGTTCGAAGCTGATCACCTTCCCACTGTTGCGAATGTCTTTCATGATTTTATCCAAATGCTGGGCTGCTGCCAATAGGGCGCCTTCTGATCCAGGGGGGCAATTGATTTGAAAATCCTTGCCCAAGATTTTTACCAAGATACCATTTGTCATATAGTACATGGTAGAAAGTATTTTGCAGTTAATCAACTGTTTTAATTTTTATTTTAATTTTGTTCCAGATTTAATGCTTCGTATTTTTCTAAAATCTCTTCAATCATGGTATCAATCACGCTGTTGGAGACATCTTCTGTGAGTACGGAGCCTTCGGTTTTTTTCTGATTTAAGCGTTCTTCCACTACTTTTGCGGCAGAACCACTGGGGAAGAGTAGGGCTAAAATTTTGCGACCGGCTTTTGCCCCAATTCTTTGGTACAAGGCATTGCGAATGCGAGTATCTTCAGCCGTTGTATTAAAGGCCCAAAGTTCGATAGGCCCAATGGTGCTGGTAATCAATTGGGTATTGTTGCCAGACTTTGTTGCGAATTGGGCCAGGAATGTTGCGCCACCAGGCCTTGGGCCATGCACACGGTTGGCCAGGGCCAGGGTGGCCGTTGGCGACAAACCAAAAACGCGTGTGGATTTTTCAATGGCCTGTTGGGGGCCTGCGTCCATAATAAAAATGGCCGTTGCAAATTCAATCATCACAGGATCAAAATCGTCCAAGGATTGGGACAAAAGCGAAACCTGGACCTTCCATTTTCGGCCTTCCCGCATGTCTACAATCACTTGATCGCGCACCGCTTGGGCTTTGGACGTTCGGTGAAATTCATCAAAGACAATGCGTTTGGGATCTTCTCGAATTTCCAGCACGCGTTTTTGGTGGTAATCTCGGTAAAGCAATGGCATGTCTTTCACATTGTCTTCGTTCAAGTAATAATGCTTGGCCAGCACATAGCGGGCCAGCATGTACATTACTGCGGTTTGGCGATCGGCTGCGTCCCCGCCAGATTTCGCTACTTCATCCAAATCCAAAGACACAATGCGCGCATCGCCCAAATCAAAGGCTGTGGGTCTGGATAAAACGGGGTATTCCCGAATGGCGCTGGAAATCATGCGTCCGAAAGCATTGATCAAATTTTCGCCCGTAGGGGTAGAAATGGCGCCATACAAATCTTCAATGGCCTTGCCCCTACAAATAGAGGCCGCATCTGCCAAAATGGGCATGGCATAGCGCTGGCTCAACATGGCCTCGTGCACATGGCCGGCTTTGAATAGGCCATCTGAAATTTCCCACCAGGTGCTGTGTTCATCTGTTTCTAGGCCTGCGCTTTGAATCGCCTTATCAATGATTTCATTGAAATCCCGCGCATAGCGCTGGGGTTTGGCATCGTCGTTCAATTGCTTGTACATTTCATCCACAATCAAACCGGCCATGTCTGAAATTCCATCATAGGCTCGGCTTTGGCCAATCGGGGTGGCCAGCAGAATCAGGAAATTAACCAAGAAAGCCCGTTCTTGTGGGGTAGGAAAACGGCAACCCAGCTGGGTATCAAAAGGATTAATAGACATTTCAGGGCGCATGCGCAGGCGTTGGTAAGCCACCAAATGTTTTTTCTCTGGCGGCAGGGCCTCTTTCAACAAAGAAATTAGTCCACTGCTAGAAGGCCCAATGTCGATGATCGCAATCCGAGGCAAACGCACCAAGCCACCAGACAAACAAAGCCCCAAATTCATGGCATTAGACAAAACGGATTTACCCGAACCTGGCCTTGCATAAACAATATCAATCCAAGTAGTCTGCAAGGTCGATCCTGGCTGATAAGGCCAAGGTTTGCCATCTGGCGTTCTGAATAAAACAGCCCCCATACGCCAGGGTGAAGATTGGCGATTAATAGGCAGCATGTAAGTAACTTCAGACATGGGGGCGGCAGTTACTTGCGCTGGGCTGTCTAAATTCAAAGCCAAGCTAGAGGCTAGGGCGGCCTGGTAGGCATCTCCGCAAAATTCTGCGGTTTCACAAAAACCCCAAGCCTGTACGGATTTTGCCAATTCAGCACGGCGAACACGAATCAAATTGTTTTTAGGATCCTGACTGGCAGGGGCCCAGGTCGCGGTACTGATGCGTAATTTTACTATCGCATCGTCTGTATTGACCTCTAAATATTGCAAAAGCTCCTTGGCATTCACCAGAAGCTTGTTGTGATCATGCGCAAAAGTTAAAAAACTCGCCAAAGCACTTTTTAAACTAATGTCTGCTAAGCCATTGGGTTCTATTAAGAAAGAAATCCGCCAGGGAATTTCTGTTTCACGCAAACGTTGAAACAATTGAATAAAAGGCGCAGGTTCCTGAGGTAAAAGTTCGATAAAAACAGAACTGTAAAGCCGATCGCCAATCCTGCAAGTTCTTAAGTCTAGAATTTCACCATCCCTAGGAATCAATTGCTGAGCCAGGGGGGGCCATAACAAATCCGCCACTTCGCCTTTGAAATTTTTAGTCTCTCTTAAGGGTAATTTGTCTCCAGGCAGGCGGGCCTTCCAGGTTTCGGCTGTGAATTCAGGGTCCACACTGTTGCGCATGGCCTGGCAGGCGCTGTGTACATCCAAGAGCTCATGAGCAATATTCAAGCCATTTAAAGTCGTAATCAAAGAACGCACAAAGGCCGTGTGTACCTCTCGAATCACCGGAATGGCGCGCAGTACTTGCTGGGTATTTCGAATCAAAGGTAATTTAATTTTTTTAAGATCTTCCGTACGCTCTTGAATGCTTTGCTGCACTTGTTCGGCCGTTAACGACGTCGTATGCGTCCACAAAGCAAAATACAAAGTTTCTGAAGCGCAGTAATTTTTTAAAACATTAATGCGTTCTTTAAAAACATCGTTCAAATCCAATTGTAATTTTTCTGCAGTCGCATAGGCGTTTTGCTGCATGAAATTCAGCTCTCGCCCTACCACCTCTTTGTCATAAGAAAAATAAACCTGCAAGGCATGTCCAGGCCTTTTAAATGTAGAACTGAATAAACTCGAAAAACTATCTTGGATTTTTTGGAATTCTTCAGGCCCTACCAAATAGGTGGGGCCATCAATCAGAACAATCGAAAGCAGGGACCCGTCTTTGGTCACCAAATCAAAGCGGCTATCTGCCGTCTCTAAATTGCAATAACTCGAACCCGCCTGCCCCATCGAAGAACTGAACCAGGCCAAGAGGCCATCTAAAACATCTAAACCAGAATCTAAAAAAGTACGCATGGTTTAATTATAAACGGTATTGGAGAGATTTGAATATTAAAAATTTTAGAACTAATCCTTGAAGAGCTTGTCGGTTTTTCGGGCAAACCACTCTTTATCTGCCCCAAACAGAGACTGGCCAGCGATTTCGACTACCTTTGGCATGAAGAGCAAGGCCCCCGCAATACAAAGTACCGTAATAGGCTTGCTTAAGGGGTTTTGAATAGCATTATCCTTATGGGCCTTGAACTGTAAAATGCCGGTAATCGCAAGAGCGATACCTGCCACGTAGGATAAAAGCGTAATCAGCTGACCAACAGATTCAACATTTGCTTTAATATAACTATTGATAATGCTGGCTAAGTTATCAGCCGCATGCGCAGGCATGCTACTGATTAAGAAAACCAGTAGCATGAAGGGCGCGATCTGGGTCTTGAAGTTTATTTTCATTTAGGGATATTAACCACCTGTACCACCTGTCGTGTTCTTAAACAGGATATCTGCCTGATTACCTGAATTACCCGTACCACCAAATAAGGAACCTCCGGCCAGATTCGTAATAACGGGTAGGAAGAGTAAGCCGCCGCCAACACACAGCAATGTAATTGGCTTGCTTAAGGGGGTTTGTTGTGGATTATCTTTATGGGCCTTAAATTGCAAAATGCCAGCGATGCAAAGGGAAATACCCGCCACGTAGGCAATAATGGTCATAATCTGGCCAATACCTTTTGCTTGTGTTATACCTAGATTTGCAACTGCAGCAACATCATTCGTGGTAGTTGCAGCTGCAAGGCCAGAAACCACTAAGCAGCTTAGGATTCCGAGAGCAGCCAAAGATTTTTTGATTAAACCATAAGGATGAAGGCGCATATTAATCTCCATGGGTATTGTATTGATTAACTTTCCGTAACTTTAAAGCTTTATGAATTAATTTTAGCACGCGACTCAAAAATTGCTGGTTTTGCAAGCAAATTAGGCTTATCTATAAATATGTCTCTATATAGGCCTGAAGTCTTTGTGCTTGGTGTTTGGTGATAAGAAATTGCGTTATTATCGATTTTGATTGTTTTCGATAATAAAGGCAAAGCTTATTAGCGTGAGTGGTGATAAGAATCTCACTTAATTATCGAATAATGATTCACTAAAGGTCAATCACTTGGAAATACAAGAGTCATTGTTAAAAGAAGAAGAAAAAGAAACGAATAATTCGAGTCAAAAAGTAGGGAATTTAGAAAAAGAGTCCCCAGTAAAACTAGAACGGGGACCCCCTGTTTTTGATGGAAAATTACCAAAAACAAGCGTAAAGCCCCCGGATTTATCCGTGGGGATATAAGCTTTCCAACAAAAAAATCCTTCTGTATGATTTTAAAAAATACGCCCAACCAAATTTTGATACACTTCCCTGTCCCGACTAAAATCTTTAAATTTTTTAGCGTCATTTTCTAGATCTAGTGTTTTTTTTCTATTGAACCCACAAGGGATAGACCACCTTCCTTCTTTTAGGAGTTTGATGGATATACTTAGGGCCTTTGAAATTCGATCTTGCCTAGAGACACATTCCATTTTTGTTGGAGACCAGCTAGACACAAAAAAATGAACTTGAGCGATTAATTCTTCGATGGAAGCAGCTTTTGCATCACCAACCACTTTGCCACTTAGCTTTAGGCCTTCAATGATGCCAGCCACTTTTTCTAATTCTTTGGAACTCAATTCTAAAACTTCTGATTTTGGTTTGGTCTGAGGGCTTTTAGCGGGAGCACTCTCTCTGCCCTTTTGAGCGAAGATGGCCTTAAGCTGATGTTTGATTGAATATTCTAGCCAACCATCAAACAGGACGAGGCATCCAAATAGCTCATCATGGAGAGGGGTTTTTGAGAAAGCCTCTTGATGGCTCCAAGGAAACAGAGTACAGCTTTTTTCTCCAAAATAAGCTGCGTTTAAGGCGAGAACCTCAAGCAGAATTTTAGAATCCGAAAAATCTAAGCCCTTCCCTTTTTTCAGCCTTTCTTTTAGCTCTGACAAGGCCTGTGGAAAAAGAGCCTCGGTGATTTGATGGGACAAGGTGGGCTGGGTTTTGATCTCTGAATGCTCAGCTTCGAATTTTAGTATTTCCAATTTCAACCTTCTTTGAAAAACAACCTCCAAGGTGTGTTGGGCATAGGAGGGATTCTTGGGCGATGCAATCAAGGCGGAGTCATCAACAGCTGAATCCACAAATGACCTACCTTCAATGCAGGTAGTTGTTTTAATATTATATTTATTATATTTAATACTGTCTGCAAATTTCGTACGCTTCTCTGCAAATTTTGCACGCTTCTCTGCAAGTTCTGCACGCAAGTCTGCATGACCTTTTTCGGAGCCAAGAGAAGGGCTTGGAGATTCTAAAGAAGCCTCCTGAGGGGCCGGATCGCTTTTAACTTCAGTGTTTTCGATTTTTAGAAAAGATTTAATGTCTTGCATATGATCGAAAGCGATTTGAGATTCTGGTTTTTGGCATGGCACACCTATCTCTGCTGCTGGGGTGAAAAATACAGAGCTTGTCTCATTAGGTATTGGACTTGCCACAGACTGCATTGCTGACGGTTTAAACCCAGAGACTCCACTGCCCTTTCGATTCGGACTGTTCTGCAGAATGTCTTGGAGTTTTGATTCTGGATACAGAACCTCTAGACGAGATTCATATTTGCTTGAGCCTGATTTGAGTTGTGCATACTGCTGGATGCAAAGTTCCTTGAAGGCTCGACTGGTATTCGCGCGAGACCAGTTTAGTTGGCGACCCAGAAAATTAATGGTTAATTCGTTGGTGGTCATTTCTTCGCTGGATTCGACTCGAAAGAACAGATCGAGCCACAATAATTTTGCAGAGCTGGACAAGTGCTCATCCTTTAAAAGATTTTCCAGAATAGGATTGGGCAGCATTTTAAATTGGGTATTAAAGCTTGGGCTGTTGATGAATTCTGCTGAGCAGAGGTTGGGATGTACTTTGTCCTTGTTCCCGAACAGAGAGGACGGTACCCGAACGAGTACAATTTTCTTGGCTGGATTTTGGTTTTTAGGATCTTGTTGGACATGAATGAAGTTATTTTTGGCTAAGGCGTCTAAAATGCTGGTGACAGTTCTTCTTTTGAGGTTAAGGCTTCCCCCTAAATAGCGCAAATCAATTTCAGTTCTTAAGTGCTCTACCCCACCCCTTTTCGCCATTGAGAACAACAAGAGCCACATCAATTTTTGATTGCTATTGAGAGCGTCGTTGCTTAGCAAGGCCTCTAGGGCATTGGCTGAGAAGACCGTGTAGCTTTTAGTTTGAATCACTAATTTGATGGGATTCGTATGAAAACTATAACCAGGATCGACCTTTATAGGATTATGGTTTGGATCTATTTTTGAATTGCTTAGCATGAAGTCCTTGCCTTTCTAACACAAACAGCTATTGATTTGACACGGCGGCAGAAACCCTTTAAACTCATCACTATAGACATATCGTGTTTTTAGTAAAAAGTCCCAATTAGTTGAATTTAACCGCTAATTAAACTCAACTTTATTGATTTAAGACGAGCCGCCCTAATTTGAAATTAACACCCTCTTTTTAGGGCTTATTTTAAATTATTTTCATTCTAACTCTCCTAACAAAGATAGTATCCCATTATCTTCAGCACTTTTAAAATCAGAAATAACTTGATTATTTAATTTGAAAACGGTCCAGCCACTTTTTCCGATCTTTCCATGCTTTCTATAAACAAGTTCCTTTTTTTGGAGTCTAGCAATAGCATTCTTAACAAGATCTTTTTTAAAATTTAGACTTTTAGAAATTTCAGAAATGCTAAGCGGAAGGGTTCGGCCGTCGTTAGATATTCTACACTGCATAGAGTAAAAAAATACTAGTAATTTTTTCTGAATACCAGAACAAGAAAAGATTAAATTATCGTGGAGTTGAGGACAGTTCTTGATTTCTTTAATTTCTTTTGTTGGGTAGACATCGTCTGGTCGACCCTCTTCCGCTACTTTTGGGGGGGTATTTTTTGTCTTGATCAGCTTATCAAGGTGTTTGTTTTTTTCTTTTTTCTTTTTGATTACGGTGTAACTTTTAGCTTGAATTACTAACTGGATTGGTTTGGTATGAAAACCATAATCGAGGTCGACCTTTATTGATTGACTAAGTTGAGCCTGTGCTGTTCCTGACATAAAAACTTGATACCTTTTCGATTGCATAATTTGTATGAAGCCACTAGAAAAATATATTTAATTCAATTCGAAATCTAAACCCTTATCTCGATCATGTCAAGGGCTTTTTTCTGTATAACCCACTGATTTTTAATGTCCTTGTACCTCGCGGAGGACAATTTGTCCTCCGTTTTAATGGGGTACAAAATGGGGTACAAAATAGATATCAAAATGGAGTACAAAATGGAGTACAAAATAGGGTACAGAATGGATATCATAATAGATATCAAGTTCGAGTACATTTTTGAAATTCTAAATTGTAATAAATTTTAGTTGACTCAAAATTTGGTTTTATTTTTCTTCTGAGATCAATCCATAATGGGGGGAAGTGGTGTTTTTTTTCGAATAAGAAGGGTTTAATTTTTTCCGTAAAAGCAAAGAAAAAGAGAGGGTGTTAAATGGATATCAAAATAGAGTACAAAATAGAGTACAGAATGGATATCAAAATAGATATCAAAATGGAGTACAAAATGGGGTACAAAATGGAGTACAAAGGACGAGGACACGAGGACAAAATAATTAAAAATTGTACCCGAAAATATTTTTAAAAAAATGAAAGACGACATATCAAGTAATTATAACTTTAAGTATAGAGCGACAAGTTTTTTTGTTTTTTTTTAAAATTGGTTATCTAACCTTTAGATGCCTTTTTTTGCAATTAGACGTTTTTTAATATTTAATATATATTAATGTCTAAAATATGATTTGAGGAGGTTTCTGTGTCTGTAATAGAGAAAGAGGGCTTATGGTCCCTAGGCGAAATACAAAAGCTATTTAAATTGAAAGACAAGGTTAAAAGCAGACAAACCCTATTTAATGCCGAAGAGCGAGGGGAAATCCCAACATCAATTCGTGTATCCAGGGGGAAGACTGCGGTGCGAATGTGGTCCACCCAGCAATTACCAAAAATAGGTGAACGATACGGATTCCTTCAAAAGCCAAAAGGGCAAGAGGTTCTTTGTATTTATACCGCAAAAGGGGGGGTTCTAAAAACAACCCTAGCCTATTCTTTGGGAAGGGCTTTGGCTTTAAACGGAATAAAAACAATAATCATTGGGTTAGACATTCAATGTTCTGTTACAGAAATTTTACTGTCTCGACCAGAGCTTTCTGCGCTCGAAGATTATAACGATAGCGAATATTATGGCCTGTACCAATTTTTGTATGGAAAAGTGCCATTTAAAAAAATAATCAAATCAACTGACTTACCAACCTTAGATATAATTCCTGAACTCCCAGATTTAAACCTTCTAGAAAAAAAATTAAGATTAGAAAATAGAAGGGAATATGTATTTAGAGACAAAATTTTACCAAAATTAAAGGACTACGATGTAGTTATTTTTGATATGGCCCAAGCTGGAATCAATTAATAGAAAGCGCCTTAACTGCCTCCGATCACGTCATCTCGCCCGCGGGCTGTGATGTTGGGACATACCAGGCTTTAAAAACAAATCTAGGATCCCTTTGGGATTTTAGCAAAACCATGCAATTAGAATGGAAAAATTTCATTCTTGTTCCGACTTTGCTTGAAAACACGAAGTTGAGCCAGCAGGTCTATGGGGCCTATCTAAACGAGTACAACAAGCTAATTTTACCGACTCCTATTAGGAGGGGTGTGAAGGGGCAAGAGGCAGTCATTCTTAAGAAAAGCACAATAGA
Source organism: Gammaproteobacteria bacterium (assembly GCA_046090565.1). Classification (GTDB taxonomy): domain Bacteria; phylum Pseudomonadota; class Gammaproteobacteria; order UBA6186; family Azoamicaceae; genus JBJSZW01. The sequence goes on along the minus strand of JBJSZW010000165.1, from coordinate 3,207 downwards.
GTCCGATCCTGGGTCAAGCATTTCAGAGGACTACCATCTTTTATTAAGGGCATTGTGGAGTCGGATACTGGGGAGGTAATGCGGTATGGCACTGAAAGACGATGTTGTGAAGGGCTTTTTTAGTAAGCCAAGCGCGATACGGGGTGTTGCTTTTAATTCGAGGCATGAAATTTCTGAAAATCGAGAAAAAAGCGGATCTCCCGTATCAGTCAATATTAATAAAAAAATAGTAACGGTAAAGAAAACAAAGAAAATAGAAAAGGATCATAATCCGGTCGAACGAAAGTTTAATAATAAAGGGAGGGGGGTAGATAGCCAAAAAAATAACTTTAGAGACGAAAGTAGGGGTGAAAAAAATTTAGAAATAATTTACTTTTTTGAGAAAACCCTAGGTTTACAAAAGACTATAATGAATGTCATTTTAAATAAAACCCTTAAACGAGACAGTTTGAATAGTGGCCCAATTAGTACAAAGGAGTTATCCGATTTATGTAAGGTCAACCAATCAGATATAAAGGTAGCATTTAGTCGTCTTATAAAAAAAGGTCTACTTGTTCGAGAAGGTGGTTTTAAGGGAAGGGTTGGGTTTTGTTGCTTTGGCGTTTCTGTAGAACTTAAAAAATATTTTGAGAAACAAAGATCTCTTGGTATGACATTTTAAAAATTCAAAATTGAATTTGATTTGTACTCCATTTCGTACCCCAATATGTACTCCATTAAGAGAATCAAGGTATTGAAAACTAACGGGAAATTCAATCAAAAATAAATTTAAATAGAGTACAAAATAGAGTACAAAATGGGGTACGGAACACGGGCAAAGGTTTTGCTTTATTAAAGCCTTCTATTCAGGTTCTAAAAGTGGATCAGAAATGGATTCAGATAGAGTGAATGATGAAGTGCCCAAAGCTTGTTAGCAACGTTTGGCCTGGGGGAGTGGGTTAACGCGTATTAGGAGGGCGGGCGTCACGAGAAAGGGACGGTTAGAAGCGCTAAAAAGAATTAGGTCTAAGAACTGGGTTCAAGGTTTGGTTTTATTTGTACTCCATTTCGTATCCCAATATGTACCCCATTAAAATAATCAATGCATTGAAAATTAACTGTAAATTCAATCAAAAATAAATTTAAATAGAGTACAAAATAGAGTACAAAATAGAGTACAAAATGGGATACAGGGCTCGGGTAAGGGTTTTGCTTTATTAAAGCTGTCTATCAGATTCTAAAAGTGGATCAGAAATGGATTCAGATAGAGTGAACAATGGAGTACCCAAAGCTTGTTAGCAACGTTTGGCCTAGGGTTGCGTGTTACGGAGGGCGGGCGTCACGAGAAAGGGGCGATTAGAAGCGCTAAAAAGAATTAGGCTTAAGAACTGGGTTCAAGATTTGGTTTTATTTGTACTCCATTTGTACCCCAATATGTACTCCATTAAAATAATCAATACATTGAAAATTAACGGTAAATTCAATCAAAAATAAATTTAAATAGAGTACAAAATAGAGTACAAAATGGAGTACATATTTTAAATAAAGAAGAATGGCGGGTGCGGTATAGGGGGGGGGATTTTTAGAATCAAAACAAATGTTGCATACACACTAAGTTTTGTTCTATTATTGATTGTATGGCTTCGCGCTAAAAATGAAGCGCACCGACTAGGTTCGAGAAAAACCTACCCGGTGCTATCCACAACAGTTCAAGTGATTAAGGAGAAACCGTGTGTCTGGTATTAATTTTATTTGCAATTTAAAGAAAATACAAGAAAAACTATCCAATATTTTCTGTTTGAAAAATGTAACATTCTTCCTGGCTTCCGGCCTGTCTTTGTGTTTTGCGATTTCGTTTTGGAATTCCCTCTCTAAAAATCTTTTCATGCAAGCAACCTTCGTACTTGTGGCCATAGTGCTGGAGTTTTCGAAAATTTTGTCTATTCGATCTGCTGGTGATTCGTTCAGGTCTAGAAGCTATTTTAGAGGTTCTATCTTTTTTTCTTCGTTTTTAATTTTCATGGTTGTTTCTGTAATGACCAGTTGTGGGCAATTAATGTCCTTTGTTTTGGATGAACATCATGAGGCTAAAGCCCAGGAATCTCGGATACAGGCCTTGCTTGAGCTTAGTGAAGATCAAAAAAATAGAATCAAAGATCTAAAGGCCTGGATAAGAGCCGAACCCAACAAAAAAAGTTCCCACCGTTTTAAAAATAATCTTAGAGAATCACTTGAAAGAGCACAAAGTGATTTGATTGAAATACAAAAAAAGATCATTCAAGAAAAAAACATTAATGTCTCAGATAGCCCTATAATGGCCATATCTAGAGGGGTCTCTGATTTTTTTGGTTTTTCAATAGAATTTTCAATTAAATTGGGGTGTATCTTTTTAGCACTGTTATTGGATTTAATAATTGCTCTGTGTTCGATGTTACAAGGAGAGAGCAGCTCAAATTCATTTGTTTTGGATGAAAAACCCTCAAAGATAAAAAAAGGTCCCAAAATCAGGGTATCGAATCCAAAGAAAGTCCCAGATATCGAAGCCATGATGCCTTTAGAGGATTTTTTAGAATTTAGTCTAGAAGACGAACCAGACACCGGAAAAACAAATGTATTGGAGTACACCTCTCTAAAAAAGTTAGTCGAGTCTGGAAAATGCCCCCCGAACGTGAGGGGCATTAAGTCGGCCATGCGTGTGGGTTGTAAAAAGGCGAGCAGCTTATTGGATCGTTTGAAGTCTGAGGGAGTTGTGGTTCGGGTTAAAAATAGATACAGCTTGTCTATTGCTGTTTGACCATTCGACAAACTAAAACTTAGCTCTTAGCCCGATAATGGCTGAATGTTCCATGTGGAACATTTTAAGTCAATTAACAAACTAATTTTGTTTAAGGCTAATTTTTTCATTGGCTTGAGAAAGATGTGATTCTAATTAAATATCAAAGATGCTAAAATTGACCCAATATATTTTTGGAGGATTGTTTAATGTCTTTGATGGTTAAAGACTTTGCTAAAAAAATTAATTCCGAAACAAAAAAGATCTCCGGGCTTGTTGAGTTGACTGACCAGTACGACGTCTTTCTTATAGATGTTTGCGGCGTAGTCCACGACGGTATTAATGCTTATGATGGAGTGCCTGAAGCCATTAATCACTTGATGGATTTAAAAAAAGAAGTGGTTTTTTTGTCTAATGCTCCAAGACCAAGCTCAGTCATATACTCAAAATTAAAA
>JBJSZW010000164.1:0-10690 GCA_046090565.1 Gammaproteobacteria bacterium | reverse complement strand
AATGGTGAAGAGCGCTGTATTGCCTGTAAACTTTGCGAAGCCGTATGTCCAGCCCTGGCCATTACCATCGAAGCAGGACCTCGAGAATTAGACGGCTCGCGCCGAACCACACGCTATGACATTGATTTATTCAAATGTATTTACTGTGGTTTTTGCGAAGAAGCCTGTCCCGTAGATGCTATCGTTGAGACTCAGATTTCAGAATACCATTTCGAAAAACGAGGTGAACAAATCATGACCAAGGATAAGCTTTTGGCCATAGGCGATCAGTACGCAGAAGAAATTAACCAACAAAAGGCAGAAGATGCATATTATAGATAACCTAACTTTAATTTTAGCGGCTTTTGCTCTAGCAGGTATTATCAGCGCGCTGGGTGTTATTATCAATACAAATACAGTGTATGCTGTTTTAAATTTAATTGCCTGTTTTATTAGCACGGCAGTCATTTGGCTTTTAAATAGCGCGGAGTTTTTAGCCTTTAATTTGATTATTGTTTATGTTGGGGCAGTTTTGGTTTTATTTTTATTTGTGGTCATGATGTTGGATTTAAAAAACAGCGTTTCTGATCCACTAAAAAGTCGGGTATTAAAAATGATATTGGGTGTGGGCGTTTTTTCTATGCTTATTTTTGGTTTTGGAAAAGTATTAGTAGATTATATCGTTCCAGCACCCAAATTGAGCCTCTCCCAAATGCAGGGATTTACATTTAAAAATTTAGCACGATTATTATTTACAGATTATATTTATGCTTTAGAATTAGCCGGAGTACTGCTTTTGGTGGCCATGTTGGCGGCTTTGGGTTTAGCTTATAAAGGCCCAAGAAATCGAAAAATACAAGATCCAGCCCAACAAGTTAAAGCCAGGAAATCAGAACGTTTGGTGTTGGTAAAAATGCCTAGCGAGGAGGTCTAAACGTGTTCAGTAGCGATTTAACTTTATTGTATGGGTTTGTTTTGTTTGCGCTGGGTATTTTTGGTATTTTACTCAATCATCGCAATTTAATTGCTATCCTAATGTGTTTGGAATTATTATTATTAGCCGTCAATACAAATTTTATTGGATTTTCTAGGCACTTAGGAGATTTAAATGGTCAAATTATGGTCTTTTTTATACTCACCGTTGCTGCTGCAGAGGCTGCTATTGCATTGGCTATATTGGTTCTGATACACCGGAAATATGATCGAGCCGATGCAAACGATCTAAGGGTTTTAACAGGATAACATTATGAACTTTAACCTGGATGTCAATGTTCAACATTGCGCAGTCATTTTATTAGCTCCGCTGGTAGGGTCCTTGATTGCGGGTTTTTTTGGCCAGCAATTGGGGCGTCGTTTTACTCATGTGATTTCTAATCTAGCAGTGCTACTTTCCTGTATTTTGGCTTGGATTCTATGGTGGAAAGTTAAATTAATAAGCAATGGCGATCCTAATTTTCGTGTAGAATTAGATTGGTACACCTGGGCAAAATGGGGTGATTATGAAATCAGCCTTGGATTTTTAGTCGATCGTTTAAGTAGCATGATGCTGGGTGTGGTGACAACAGTCTCTTGGCTGGTACATTGCTATTCAATCGCCTACATGCATGAAGACAGAAGTTATCAGCGATTTTTTAGTTATATTGGCTTGTTTACTTTTTTTATGCTTTTATTGGTCTTCTCAAACAATTTATTACAAATGTTCATGGGATGGGAAGGTGTCGGCTTAGTGTCTTATTTGTTGATTGGTTTCTGGTATACAAAAGATTCAGCGATCGCAGCAAATTTAAAAGCATTTATTATTAATCGAATTTCTGATTTAGGATTTATGTTGGGGATGGCAGCCTGTTTTTTTATTTTTAAAACTTTAGATTTTTTTGAAATGTTCAATCAAATCGGTACGATAGCACAACAGCAAGTACAAGTGAATGTAGACGGGGACTTTATGATGAATGCCTTGCCTCTGATTGCTTTGTGTTTGTTCATTGGCGCAATGGGTAAATCAGCACAAGTGCCTCTGCATGTTTGGTTGCCAGATTCCATGGAAGGCCCAACTCCGATTTCAGCTTTGATTCATGCCGCGACCATGGTGACAGCCGGTATTTTTATGATAGCCAGAATGGGGCCTTTGTATTCTTATGCGCCCTATATTTTACATTTTATGATGGTGATAGGCACCATCACTTGTTTGGGTATGGGATTGGTAGGTTTGGTTCAAAACGATATCAAACGCATCGTGGCCTACTCTACAATATCGCAATTGGGTTTTATGGTGATAGGCTTGGGGGTACAGGCTTATGATTGTAGTATGTTTCATTTGGTAACACATGCCTTTTTCAAAGCCCTTTTATTTTTAGGAGCCGGTTCAGTGATTTTAAGTCTGCACCATGAACAAAATATTTGGAGAATGGGTAAACTGGCTAAATATTTACCTATTACTCAGGTGACCATGCTCATTGCTACTTTGGCCCTGGTAGGCTTTCCTGGTTTTTCTGGCTATTTTTCAAAAGATTTTATTTTGGAAGCTCTTTTAGAGTACAAACAACACAATCCAGGGACTGTTGCAGATTGGGTTTATCCTTTAACACTTCTGTCTGTTTTAACCACGGCTTTATACAGCTTTAGGTTATATTTTGTTGTATTTTGGTCTGAACCGAAATATGCCCATAGTAAAGAATCACAAGAAGGGATCAAAGAAAGTAATTGGTTGGTTACTTTACCACTTGCGATTTTAGCCGTATTTACTTTACTTTCTGGCAGCTGGTTTGTTGATGAAATAGTTGATTCCACACGTTTGTCACAAAATATGTGGGAAAAAACATGGGCAGGTTTTTTACATTTGCCTTTTATTTTTGTCTTATTTTCCGCCGGTCTCATTTGGTTTTTGTACATTAAAAAACCAGAAATACCTCAAAAAATAAAGAATAAATTTCCAGTTTTCTATAGGGTTTTAGAAGAAAAATATGGTTTTGATTACTTGTACCAAGAAATCATTTTGCCATTTTTTAGAAATTTTTGCCATTGGTGTTGGCGTTTCCTCGATCAAAAAATGATAGACAAAACTGGGGTTCATGGCTCAGTTCAACAAATTTCAAGTTTGGCAGAAATTTTGAGGTATTTACAAAATGGTGCTTTGGCAGATTATGCTTTGGCACTAATTTTAGCAGCAATTGTTTTGGTTTTCGGCATGTATTGGAACATTCAATGGAACATTTAAAATGTATATAATCAGTGCCTTAATTTTTGTCCCCTTGCTATTGGGTCTTTTCGGTTTGTGTTTCGGAATGCAGCCTAAAACTTATAGGCAAGTGGGCCTATCGTTTTTAGTTTTACAATTGCTTGCATTAGGATTTTTACATGCGAGTTATTTTGATCAGAATATAGGTGCTTTACAATGGCAGGAAAATTATACCTGGATTGAAAGCATTGGTATTCGCTACCATTTGGCAATAGATGGTTTTGCTTGGCCTTTTGTGATTTTAAGTAGTTTAATGTCTGCTATTGTGTTCTTATTGGTAGATGTAGAAAAAGTTAAAAATCCCAATCGTTATCTGGGGAATTTTTTAATACTACAGGCTATCTTGGTTGGGGTATTTACAGCTCAGGACGCTATTTTATTTTATTTATTCTGGGAGGCCTCTTTAATTCCTATGTTTTTTATCATAGGCATTTGGGGCGGGCAAAACCGAGTGTATGCCAGTGTTAAATTTTTTCTGTATACCTTTTTAGGGTCGGTATTATTGCTTGTTGCTTTTATTTATTTAAGACAAGAAAGCAAAAGTTTTGAATTTTCAGATTGGGCGGCTTTAAAACTAGATTTAAGTGTTCAATCCTGGTTATTTTGGGGCATGGTTTTGGCTTTTGCCGTTAAAATTCCCATGTGGCCTCTGCACACCTGGTTGCCGGATGCGCATGTGGAAGCGCCCACGGGAGGTTCTGTTGTTCTAGCGGCTATATTATTGAAGCTAGGCGGTTATGCCATGCTTAAAATTTTATTGCCGATTGTTCCTCAGGCCTGTATGCAATACGCAGAAGGCATGATGCTTCTGTCCATCATTGCCATTGTGTACATTGGGATGGTAGCGATTGTTCAGCAAGACATGAAAAAATTAATCGCTTATTCCTCTATTGCTCATATGGGGTTTGTGACTTTGGGTTTATTTTTAGGCGTCAGCCATCGTTCAGTCAATGCCATTCAGGGTAGTATGGCCCAAATGATTTCGCATGGTTTCATTTCTGCCGGTTTATTTGCTTGTGTGGGCGTGGTCTATGAGCGCTACCATACGCGCTTGATTCGAGATTATGGGGGATTGGCCAAACCCATGCCCCAGTATTCGTTTTTATTTATGATTTTTGCCCTAGCCAATACAGGATTGCCTTTAACCTCTGGTTTTGTTGGGGAGGTGATGGTTTTATTCTCAGCTTATGAACAGGGTTACAAATATGCACTATTTGCTGGTTTAAGTTTAATCTTGTCTGCAGCTTATAATTTATGGATGTATAAACGCGTGATTTTTGGATCTTTAGAGCAACATCATCTGTGTGATGCCAAGGACATCAATCGGCGTGAAAAATACGCTCTGGGTCTATTGGCCCTTCTAGTGATTTTTATGGGTGTATGGCCACAACCATTTTTGAAGATTTCTGAAAAAGCATCCCAAGCCCTGATACAACAATTAAAGTGAGATCTCATGCGTATTATTTTATTATTGGCCCTAGAATTAACTTTATTGGCAGTAGCCCTGAAACTATTATTAGTTGATGCTTTTTGGCCTGCGCTTAGAAAAAATCGTTTTGCTTGGATGTTAACCTGCATTGTCTGTTTTGTTTTAGCCTTTATTATGGGCTTGGGTATTTTAAAAACCAATGTCATCAGTGAAAATTTATTTAAAAGCCAATGGATCATCGATCCTTTGGCCTATGGTTCAAAGTTCTTAATCGCTTTAGGCGGTGGTTTGGTAGCCTTGTACATGCTTTCTTACTGGGGACGCTGGAAATTAAGTGCATTAAGCTTATCGTTGTATTTAATGGTATTGTTAGGCTTGATGGGCATTGTAAGTGCTCAGCACGCAATCAGTTTATATTTAAGTATCGAATTGATGAGTTTGCCCTTGTATGTCTTGATCGTCCGAGAAAGAACTGTAAATCATCATATTTCTGCTTGGTCTTTAGAGTCTGGAATGAAATATTTGGTTTTAGGCGCAGTGGCTTCTGCTATTTTATTATTCGGTTTTTCTTTAATGTATGGCATTACACACCATTTGGATTTACAAGAATGGTCTCGTTGGATGATAGAACATCCTAATCTTTTACACAGTAATACAACAGATGTGTTATTTTTGCTGGTTGGCTTGATTGGTGTTTTAACGGGTATTTGTTTCAAATTAGGGCTTTTCCCTTTTCATTTTTGGTTGCCAGATGTTTATCAAGGCTCAGTTTATGGCTTAGGTTTGGTATTCTCGGCCCTACCCAAAATTGCAGGATTTGTAATGGCTTATCGTTTGATAACAGTATTTAACGAATGGGCGGTAGTCTGGCAGTGGCTATTGCTACTGATAGGGATGCTGTCTGTTCTGTATGGGAATATTGTTGCTATTTTACAAAACAATGTCAAAAGACTCTTAGCCTATTCAGCGATTGCTAATATGGGATTTGTTATTTTAGGGATGATCCCCATCGGCCTAAAGAACAAATCATTAGATTTTTCTGCTAGTTTTAGTTATTTGATTATTTATGGCTTTAGTATTATTTTAGTTTTTGGTGTATTAGGTTATTTATCAAAAATTAACAATCAGGAAATTCAACGACTGGAGGAATTAAAAGGCCTAAGCAAAACACATCCTTATTGTTCGGGCTTTTTATTACTAAGCTTTTTGAGTTTAATTGGAATTCCTCCTTTGTTTGGTTTTTATGCTAAATACGCCATTTTAAATACTCTTCTACAACAACAATTTGTATTAATAGCTGTTTTAATTGTCTTGGCCAGTGTCGTGGCAGCTTATTACTATTTAAGAATCATTTGGTTTATGTATTTCGAAGAAAATGTCAATCCATTTTCGAAACAGCAAAGCATTTCGAATTCTGAAAAATTGTTTATGTTACATGCTTTTGCTATTGTGTATTTTAGCATAAACCCTGATATTTTATTTAATTTTTCTCAATATTGCTTCAGAAATTTTTGATGCGTTATAAGTATTTTTTTGCATTTGCAGCCCTATTTTATAAAATAATTTTTTGGAAAGCTATGGTCCTAGTTTTAACTCTGAGTTTGCTTTATGGAGCAGATGAAGTTTATGCTAGTATTTACCGTTGTGAAAAAAATGGAACCGTGAATTATTCTGAAGCGCCTTGTGCGGCGGATGCAGTCCAGAAAGACTTGTCTAATGCCAATACAATTAATGTCGTAGCCTCTCAAAGTTCAAACTCGAATGAAGCCTTGGAAGATGGGAACGCCAGCAGCAATGAGTCCAATTCTACAAATACTGCTACAAAAATCATTGAACTTAATCGCCAGTTGGATGGGCATTTTTATGTGGACGGCTTGGTGAATAATATCAGGGTTAATTTTATGGTTGATACGGGAGCCAGTTATGTGTCCTTGCCGGCGGATATTACCAAACAGGCGGGTTTAAAATCAGAAGGCGAGGTGAATTTAGGAACGGCATCTGGTGTTTATACCAGCTTTCACAGCACTTTAAAAACCTTAAAATTACAAGGCAATGTGTTTAAGAATATCAAAATAGTTGCGACGCCAGTCGGTACGCAAGGGCTTTTAGGGCAAAATATTTTAAAACGTTTTGATTTAGAAGAAAAAAATAATATTTTAAAGCTAAAACCCAATAAAAACGAAGATGATTATTAAAAAAATAATTAACCATGAATCATGGACGCTTGATCTAAAAACAGGTCTCGTAGGGGGGGCTATTTACGAAGCTTCGCCGAATTTTAATGGTAGGCCAGACCCTATCAATTCAGCTATTAATCTAATCGTTATTCACAACATCAGCTTACCACCAGAGGATTTTGATCCCCGCTATAATTACGTAAGGGATTTATTTTTAAATCAGTTGAATCATGAGGAACATATTTATTTTGAAACTTTGCGAGGTTTAGAAGTTTCTAGTCATTTCTATATTCGCCGTAATGGGGCGCTTTGGCAATTTGTGCCCACTCACTTAAGGGCATGGCATGCAGGCAAATCCCTGTTTGAGGGTAGGAAAAATTGCAATGACTTTTCCTTGGGTATTGAGTTGGAGGGGGCAGATATGATACCTTATAGCGAAGAGCAGTATGTCAGGTTGTGTGACCTACTAAAGTTACTCATGCTAGCCTATCCTCAGATTGAGGTGAATCGGATTGTGGGGCATTCTGATATCGCATCCGATCGAAAAACAGATCCTGGTGAAAGTTTTGACTGGATCAGGGTCCGTAAAAACTTAATAAATTAATAGAGATTTTTAAGAGAAGCGAAATAATATGCCAGTGAATCACGATAACAGCGATAAGAACGAGACCCAAGAATGGCTCAGTGCTTTGGGAGATGTCATCCGCTATGCAGGTTTAGAAAGAGCCCATTTTTTAGTGAATGAACTGATTCAAAAATTACATGAAAAAGGCAGCCCAGTGGCTTTTGCTATTCAAAGCCCCTATAAAAATACGATCTCAAAAAAACAAGATGCTTTGAATCCCTATCCAGGGGATCTTGCCTTGGAAAAGAAAATCAGTGCAATGATCCGTTGGAATGCCATGGCTATGGTCGTTAAAGCGAATAAATTGGATGGCGATTTAGGCGGACATATTGGAACCTATGCCTCTATTTCAGACTTGTACGAAGTAGGTTTTCAGCATTTTTGGCATGCAGAAAGCCAAGATCACCCCGGAGATTTGGTCTTTTTTCAAGGACATTCATCGCCTGGTATTTATGCGCGATCTTTCTTAGAAGGCGTTTTTTCAGAAGAGCATTTGCTGCATTTTCGTCAGGAATCAAAAAATAAAAAAGCCCTGTCTTCGTATCCGCACCCTTGGCTCATGCCGGAATATTGGCAATTTCCTACAGTTTCCATGGGCTTGGGGCCCATTCAAGCCATTTACTTGGCCCGTTTCATTCAATACCTGGCCGCTAGAAAGTTAGTTCCTAATCCTGAAAACTTTTTGAAAAGAAAAGTTTGGTGTTTCTGTGGTGATGGAGAAATGGATGAACCAGAATCCGTATCAGCGCTTAGTTTAGCAGCCAGGGAACAGGTAAATAATCTGATTTTTATAGTAAATTGCAATTTACAGCGTTTAGATGGCCCTGTGCGTGGCAATAGCAAAATCATTCAAGAATTGGAAGGAATTTTTAAAGGTGCAGGTTGGAAAGTTTTAAAAGTGATTTGGGGCAGCCATTGGGATCCTATATTGGCTCAAGACAAAAAAGGCCTGCTACTCAAACGCATGGCAGAGGTAGTAGATGGAGATTATCAACGCTACCAAGCCAAAGGGGGGGCTTATTTTCGGGAACACTTCTTTGGAACAGATCCAGAATTATTGGCTTTAGTGGCCCATTTGTCTGATCAAGAATTACATGAATTAGGACGTGGCGGCCATGATTTACAAAAAATCTACACCGCTTATCAAACAGCAGTTCAAGAAACCAAGGGGCCAGTTGTTATATTAGCGAAAACAGTGAAAGGCTATGGCTTGGGAGCGGCGGGTGAATCCCAAAATACCGCACATAATACGAAAAAATTAGAAGCGATGGATATTAAGGCCTTTCGTGATCGTTTTGAATTAGAAATTTCAGATCAAAATCTTGAAAAAATACCCTTCATAAAGCCCGATAAAAATAGTCCAGAGGCCCGATATTTACAAGCCAGGCGCCAAGCTTTGGGGGGCTTTTTACCCAAACGCAGAACGCATGCGGATGCCAGCCCTAAAATGCCTGCCTTAGAGAGCTTGAATACTTTTTTACAAAGCTCAGAAGATCGTAAACTTTCTACCACCATGCTTTTTGTGCGAATCTTGAATCAGCTTTGTAAAGATTCAGAAATGGGGCCTCGGATTGTACCTATTGGGCCAGATGAAGCACGTACTTTTGGTATGGAAGGCTTATTTAGGCAATTGGGTATTTATTCACCCCATGGGCAATTGTACAAACCTGTGGATGCCGAACAGGTGATGTTCTACAAAGAAGCCAAAAATGGTCAAATTTTAGAAGAAGGCCTAAACGAAGCAGGCGCCATGAGCTCTTGGTTAGCGGCGGCGACAGCGTATAGCCACTCTAATGTGGATATGATTCCATTTTATATTTATTTTTCCATGTTTGGTTTCCAAAGAATTGGTGATTTGGCTTGGGCTGCGGGTGATTTAAGAGCCAGAGGCTTTTTAATGGGTGCAACAGCGGGTCGTACGACTTTAAACGGCGAAGGCCTCCAACATGAAGATGGTCATGGCCATATTTTGGCAGGGACCATACCCAATTGTATTAGTTATGATCCCACATTTGGTTATGAATTGGCGGTGATCATCCAATCCGGCCTAGAACGGATGTACGTGAAAAAAGAGCCTGTGTTTTATTACATCAGCATCATGAACGAAAATTACGAACATCCCGCCATGCCCAAAGGTGCTGAAGAAGGGATTGTAAAGGGCCTGTATTTGTTCCAGAAAAGTTCGCAAAAAAATCAAGCAAAAGCTGAAATTAAACCCCATGTACAGCTCCTAGGCTCGGGAACTATTTTTAGGGAAGTGATTGCGGCAGCAGCCTTATTGGCTGAAGATTGGAATGTCAGTGCAGATCTTTGGAGTGCGACGAGCTTTAATGAATTAGGAAAAGAGGCGCGGGATACAGCGCGTTGGAATTATTTACATCCGGATCAAAAGCCCAAAAAAGCCTATGTATCTGGTTGTTTAAATAGCATAGAAGCACCCGTGATTGCAGCGACAGATTACATGCGTTCTTATGCCGAACAAATTCGAGAATTCTTAAGCAATCCTTACGTGGTTCTAGGCACAGATGGCTTTGGGCGTAGCGATACGCGTGTGGCCTTAAGAGAATTTTTTGAAGTCAATCGTTACTATATTACCGTTGCAGCGCTCAAAGTATTGGCCGATCAAAATAAGATCAAAACAACTATCGTGCTTGCAGCAATGAAAAAATATGGTATCAATCCAGATAAACCAAATCCAGTGAATCAATAGGGTTATTTAAGGGGTATAGAAGATATGTTGAAAGACATCATCGTTCCAGATCTTGGCAATTTTAGCCAAGTACCTGTGATTGAATTATTAGTAAAAGTGGGCGATCAAGTTGAACAAGATGCATCCCTACTGACTTTGGAAACAGACAAAGCCACCCTTGAAGTGCCATCTTCTCATGCAGGTGTGGTAAAAGAAATTTTAGTTAAATTAAATGATAAAGTGTCCCAGGGCGATAAAATCATGCGCCTAGAAATGGCAGGGGAGGCCATAGAAGAAAAGCCAGAAAAACCGGAAGCGCCAGTTTCAAAACAGCCTGAAATAACCAAAATTTTACCAGAACAAAAAGCCAACGATAATAACAGCAATAATAGCCATAGCCTGGTGAACAGAGCCTCTGAAATTTATGCAGGCCCAGGGGTGCGTCGCATGGTGCGAGAAATGGGCCTAGAATTAAACCAAATTCCTGGGACAGGAAAAAAAGGCAGAATCAGTAATCTAGATGTCCATGCCTATGTAAAAACCAAACTCAGCAATC
>JBJSZW010000163.1:0-9884 GCA_046090565.1 Gammaproteobacteria bacterium | reverse complement strand
AGAATCCGAGGCTTTGTGTGTACGACTGCCCATCCTAAAGGCTGTCAGGCTCATGTCCTAGAGCAAATTGCCTATGTAAAATCTTTGCCACAGGATGCCTTTAGCCATTCAGGCACAAGACCCAAGAACGTTTTGATTATTGGGGCCTCGACGGGTTATGGCTTGGCTTCTCGCATTACAGCTGCTTTTGGTTATGGGGCCAATACAGTAGGTATTTTTTTTGAAAAAGAGCCCACCGCAGAAACAACAGGCTCAGCGGGCTGGTACAATACAGTGGCCTTTGAAGCTGCAGCGAATGCCCAAAATCTACAAGCCTTTAATATCAATGGCGATGCTTTTTCAGATGAACTCAAAGAAAAAACCATAGCCTTGCTGAAAGAAAAAGGCTTAATGATTGATTTGGTGATCTATAGCTTGGCCTCTCCCAGAAGAACCCATCCCAAAACAGGTCATGTCGCCAAATCCGTTCTAAAACCCATCGGCCAGCCTTTTACGGGTAAGACTTTAGATACCGATAAATTAGAAGTTAGAACGGTAAATATAGATCCCGCCACAGAAACTGAAATTGCAGATACCGTTCAAGTGATGGGCGGTGAAGATTGGGAATTTTGGATGACTGATTTAGCCGCAGCCGGCGTTTTAAAACCAGATTCCCAAACGGTGTCTTATACCTATATTGGCGCCAAACAAACCTGGCCTATTTATGGCAAGGCAGCCATTGGCAGGGCCAAAGAAGATCTGGATCGCGCAGGCAAGGTTATTAATCAATCTCTAGAATCAAAAGGCGGTGCCGCTTATGTTGCCGTTATGAAGGCGATTGTAACTCAGGCCAGTTCTGCCATTCCTATTATGCCGCTTTATATTTCGCTGTTATACAAAGTCATGAAAGATCAAAAACTCCATGAAGGTGCCATAGAACAAGTCGCTCGTTTATTCAGTACCCAGCTTTATACCCAAACCCCCAAACGCCTAGACGAACAAGGCCGCATCCGAATGGATGAGCTGGAATTAAAACCAAGCGTTCAAGAAGCGGTAGAAGCCCTTTGGGACAAAGCAGACACAGGCAATATACAAGCTATTTCAGACATAAAGGGCTATCAGGCTGAATTTTTAAAATTGTTTGGCTTTGGTTTCGAAAGTATTGATTATGATCAAGAAGTAAGCCCTATTTTGTAAAAATTTTTTTAAAATTTAAATTCTAGCCATGGGTAAGAAATTATTAAAAACCACAGGCTTGGTGAGCTTAATGACTTTCGTATCTCGCATATTGGGTTTTGTGCGAGACATGTTGGCCGCTCATTTTTTTGGTGCATCTTCAGGCTACGATGCCTTTTTAATTGCTTTTAAAATACCGAATTTTATGCGCAGGCTTTTTGCAGAAGGAGCTTTTGCTCAAGCCTTTGTGCCCTGTTTGGCCCAACATCAAAAAGAATCATCCGAAGCGCAGATGCAGGATTTCATAGCCAAGGTGCAGGGTTGTATGCTTTCTGTGTTATTGCCTTTGAGTATCTTAGGCATTCTAAGTTCTGCCCTTTGGGTTTTAATTTTTGCGCCAGGTTTTGATGTTCAGAAAGCCCAGATGGCATCTGGCATGCTCCAAATCACTTTTCCCTATATTTTGTTGATTTCCCTAACGGCCATAGGGGGCGGGATTTTGAATACTTATGGCTATTATGGTGTGCCTGCCTTTACGCCTGTATTTTTGAATTTAGCGATGATTTTGGCCATGTGCCTGGGCGCCTATTTTAAAATGGTTGAGCCCGTGTACGCCCTGGCATGGGGTGTTTTTTTGGGCGGCATTTGCCAGCTTGTTTTTCAGTGGCCTTTTTTAAAGCGTGTGAATTTACTGGTTTGGCCCAAAATGGCCTGGGGCGATGCCCGTGTTAGGCGCATTTTAACCTTAATGCTGCCTGCTATTTTAGGTGTTTCTGTCAACCAGCTCAATATACTCATAGACACTATCTTCGCCTCCTATGCTCAAAATGGCGCAGTTTCTTGGCTGTACTATGCGGATCGTTTAATGGAATTTCCCTTAGGGATGTTTGGTGTGGCTATTGCGACGGTAATTTTGCCCCATTTATCACGGACCAAAAATTCAACACAGCATTCAGCGCAATATTCAGCCATTTTAGATTGGGCTTTAAAACTCGTGATTTTTCTAGGCCTACCAGCTGCTTTGGCCCTGGCGCTTTGGGCCAAGCCCTTGATGGCAGTTTTATTCATGTCTGGTAAATTTGGGATTCAAGATGTAGAAGCGGCCAGCAGAGCCCTATGGGCCTATTCGCCAGGGATTTTGGGCCTGATGTTGGTAAAAGTCTTGGCATCTGCCTACTATGCCCGCCAAGATACCAAAACACCCGTTAAAATAGCCATTGGCATGATGCTCTTGCATGCCGTGCTAAATGCCCTGTTTTACCAGCCCTGGGGTTATGTGGGCCTGGCTTTATCAACTTCTATTACGGCGCTGTTAAACGCCTTTTTATTGGCTTGGGTTTTGCTGCGCCGTTCTTGGTACCAGGCACAGGGCTTGGTTTGGCTTAAATTCATGGGGCAGTTAAGCCTGGGTCTTTTAGCGATGCTCGGGGTTTGGTATTTTATAAGCCCCAATCCTAAAGATTGGTTTGAAGCAAGCAAGTCTTTGCGCTGGATTTGGCTTTTGGGCATCATGCTGGGCACCGCTTCGCTTTTTCTTGTGGTATTATGGTTGTTTGGCCTAAAAACAAAAGATTTACACCTAGGGGGAGAGGCACCTGATGTCGGATTATAAAGACACTTTACAATTACCAAAAACAGATTTTCCGATGAAAGCGAATTTAGTGAATCGCGAGCCTGAAATTTTAGCCCTTTGGGAAAAAATGGAGATTTACAAGCAAATCAGCCAAAAAAACAAAGGCAAGCCTAAATTTATTTTGAACGATGGCCCCCCCTATGCGAATGGAGACATCCACATAGGCCATGCTTTGAATAAAATTTTAAAAGACATCATTGTAAAATCCAAGCATTTCGCCGGCTTTGATGTGCCCTTTGTGCCGGGTTGGGATTGCCATGGCCTGCCTATTGAACTCAATGTCGAAAAAGCCAAGGGCAAAATCAACGATACTTTTACAGCGGCAGATTTTAGAAAGGCCTGTAGAACCTATGCTTCCGAACAAATTGAAAAGCAACGCGCTTCTTTTATTCGCTTGGGTGTTTTTGCGGATTGGAAAAATCCCTATACCACCATGGGGTATCAATTTGAAGCCGATACCGTACGATCGTTTGCAAAAATTTTGAAAAATGGCCATGTCCAAACCGGTAGAAAGCCCGTGTATTGGTGCATTGCTTGTGCATCGGCCTTGGCAGAGGCAGAAGTGGAGTATGCGGATAAAACTTCCCCAGCCATCGATGTGGCTTTTAAAGTATTGGATGCGCGTTTTGCACAAACCCAAGCCCATGTGATCATTTGGACCACCACGCCTTGGACTTTGCCTGCCAACCGGGCAGTGGCCGTTCATGCAGACATAAATTATGTTCAGGTACAGCCTAAAAACAATGCCAATAGTTATATTTTGGCCGAAGAATTGTTGAAAGCCTGTGCATTACGTTATGGCTGGGAAGATCCCAAAATTTTAAGCAACTATACAGGCAAGGCCTTAGCGGGCCTGATGTTAGAGCATCCCTTTCTGGAGCGCCAAGTGCCTGTGATTTTGGGCGATCACGTAACCGTAGATGCCGGTACCGGTTGCGTGCACACGGCTCCAGCACATGGCCAGGACGATTACCTGGTGGGTAAGCAGCATCAACTGGAAGTCGATAATCCTGTCAATGACAGAGGTGTTTTTTTTGATTCAATACCTCATGTCGGTGGTAAAAAACTCCAAGAAGCCAATGCGATTTTATTAGAATTATTGGCAAAAAATCAAAAATTACTTTGTTCCGCGCGAATTCAACACAGTTACCCGCATTGCTGGCGACATAAAATCCCCCTGATTTTTAGGGCGACTTTGCAATGGTTTGTGAGTATGGAACAAAATCATCTGAGAAATTTAGCCCTAAAAGCAGTTGAAGGGGTGCAATGGCTACCGGATTGGGGCCAGGCTCGCATGCAAAACATGTTGGAAAAAAGGCCTGATTGGTGTGTGTCTCGTCAAAGAACTTGGGGTGTGCCCTTGGGTTTGATGATCCACAAAGAATCGGGCCAAGTGCACCCTCAAATGGATCAAATTTTAGAAAAATTTGCGCTTGAAATTGAAAAAAATGGCATTGAAATTTGGGATGCTTGGGCAACTAAAATAGCACAGAATCCAGCTTATGTAGATTATCAATTAATACCAGATACTTTGGATGTTTGGTTTGAATCTGGCGTGGTGCATGATTGTGTCTTGAAAAAACAAGCGGATTTGGCTTGGCCTGCAGATTTATACATCGAAGGATCCGATCAATACCGCGGTTGGTTCCAAACTTCTTTGTTAACTTCTATTGCGATTTATGGCCAGGCCCCCTACAAGCAAGTGCTAACACATGGCTATACGGTGGATGCCCAGGGCCGAAAAATGTCTAAATCCCTAGGCAATGTGGTTGCCCCTGAAAAAGTGATTAAAACATTGGGCGCTGATGTATTAAGGCTTTGGGTCGCGAGTACTGATTACAGCGGGGGCGATATTACAGTTTCGGATGAAATTTTGAACCGTACCACAGATGCCTACCGTAGAATCAGAAATACCCTAAGATTTTTACTGGCGAATTTGCATGATTTTGATCCGGCCCAAAATTTAATAAAACCAGAGCAATTATTAAGCCTAGATTTTTGGGTTTTAGAAAAAACAGAAAAACTCCAAACAGAAATCATTGCAGCCTATGCAGCCTATGATTTTCATACGGTGGTAAGCTTGATTCAGCAATTCTGTATAGTCGATTTAGGTGGTTTTTATTTGGATATTATCAAAGATCGCCAATACACAGGGAAGCTAAATGGCCTACCCAGGCGCTCAGCCCAAACGGTATTGTACCATATATTAAAAGCACTATTGCCTTTAATAGCGCCTGTTTTAAGTTTTACAGCAGAAGAGGCTTGGTCTTATTTACCGGGTGTTTCTCAAACAGATCAAGATTTTGAAAATTCTGTGTTTTGCCAAAATTGGTATGAATTTCCTGATTTAGGCTCGAGAAAAATACAAGAGCCTTGGCCTGAAATTTTATTATTGAGGGGTTTGGTGAATAAAGCCTTGGAAGATGCCAGAATTGCCAAAGTAATAGGCGGTTCTTTAGAAGCCAAAGTTAGTATTTATGCCAATCAAACCTGGTATCAGTATTTAAAACCGCTAGAAAAAGAACTAAAATTTGTTTGGATTTCATCGGATTTTGATTTGCATTTGCTGGAAACGGATAAAATTCCTAACAATGCACATGCTTCAGAATTAAAAGAGCTCCAGGGTATTTGGGTTAAAGTCGATTTGAATCAAGCGCCTAAATGCGAGCGTTGCTGGCACAGAGTGGCGGATGTCAATCAAAACAACACTTATCCAGGCTTGTGTTCTAGATGTGTGGAAAATATTGAAACTGAAAAAGGTGAAACACGGATCTATGCCTAATTTTCCCAGATCCAAATTTTACTCTTTTTATCCCTGGCTTATTTTAGTGCTTCTATTTTTAAGCGATCGAGGCACTAAAATTTGGGCTGAATCTGTTTTTAAAGAACATGATATTTTGCCTATTTTTCCAGGCTTTAAACTAACGTTAGAATACAATGTGGGAGCAGCCTTTAGCATTTTAAATACTGGGGCTGCTTGGCAAAAATTGTTTTTACTCAGCATGTCTTTTTTAGCCAGTGTTTTTTTAGGGGCTTGGTTGTGGTTTAGGCCCCCTGTTCAATTTTGGCAGAGAATCAGCCTGGCTTTGATTTTATCAGGTGCCTTGGGTAATTTGTGGGATCGCTTTTTTTATGGAAAAGTAACAGATTTTATTTTATTGTACTACCAAGATTATTATTGGCCTGCCTTTAATATTGCCGATTCAGCCATTAGCATAGGGGCAGGCCTGATGGCCCTTTGGATTTGGCAGGATAGCTTTTCAAGCAGCAAACCTGCCAAATAACATCAAAGTTATTATTAATTCACAAAAACTGTATAAATTTAACAGCGCAATGATGGGAATAGAACCAGAAAAATTATTCGATCTTTTATCAAAACATCAGAAAAAAATCTTAAATAAAAAATCTAAAATGGTATCTATGCAATATACAGACCTAAGGCAAACGGCAGAAAACAAGGAAAAAGAAGAAACAAAAGAAGCCCAAGAATTGGGTACAGCAGCTCAGGCTGCTAGTGCTTCTTTCGTCGCCTCTAGCTCTGTTGCTGTTACACTCAAATTCTGATTTTCTGATATTTTAGGAATATACTCCGAGAATACCTGATATTTCCGGAGTATGTTCCGTAAAATGGGTTTTTGAAAGGCTTCTAAGCATTAGATCTATCCCATCAACCCTATAATTCTATAATTTCTTCTTGAAATGATATCAAAATATGCTATCATTAAATAATGAACAAGGGCCATTATAGAACTTTAAATCAAATTTTTAGTAAACCTGTTCCTACGAGCTTGGAATGGCGATGCATAGAAGCCTTATTCTTATCTTTAGGTGCAGATTTAATTGAAGGTTCTGGTTCTCGAGTTCGGTTTCAACTGAATGGCGTGGTGGCTACGTTTCATCGACCACATCCTCAAAAAGAAGCCAAGCCCTATCAGGTGAAAGACGCTAAAGATTTTTTAGAAAAAGCGGGAGTGAAGCCATGAGCACCATGATATATAAAAAATACGCTGCGCGGATTGAATACAGCGATGAAGACAAATGCTTTATTGGCCATATTGCCGGAATTAATGATGTTGTAGGATTCCATGGGGACTCTGTAAAAGATTTAGAATTAGCTTTTCATCAAGCTGTAGATGACTATCTATTAACCTGCAAAAAATTGGGTAAAATGCCACAAAAGCCCTATTCAGGTCATATTATGTTGCGTATTCCACCAGAGGTACATGCAAGAAGCGCTATGTTAGCAGAGGCTCGTGGTAAAAGTCTAAATGCTTGGGCGATTGAATTATTATCGAATGCCAGTGCTTAGATTAGAATAACAAGATCATTTTAGGCCCAAAAAACTTCCAAAAATTCTTGAATGGGCCATATGGTAATTTCTTTATTATCCATATGAATCATTCTTTTGCTCGGCTCCATGCTGATTACATGCAAGCTATAGGTGGGGTGATCTGCAGAAAATTTAAGCAGGCCTTTTAGGTGTGATTTACTAATAGGAACGCTTATTTTTACTTCGATCGCCTTGTCCTCAAAAATAAAATCCACTTCATGGCCATCTTTGGTTCGCCAATAAAAAATATTATCCCGCTTATCGCGTAAATTTTTATGGGCCATTAACTCTAAAAATACATAATGTTCAAAGGATTTTCCTGCTTCTGCTCCATACATCCCCTTAAAATCATAACGTCTTAAATAATTGGCAAGCCCTGTATCAAACAAATAAAATTTCGGGTGTTGGTTTACCGTTTGGCGATGTGTTCTGGATTGAAAAGGATGAACATAATAGCCCAAATACATGTCTTCTAAAATTTCAAAATAAGTTCGAATGGTTTTAGCATCTACACCACAATCCCGGGCAATATTGCTGTAGTTTAACATTTCACCATGACAAAAAGCCAAGACATCCATAAACCTTGCAAAACTATCTCTTTTTCTTAAATTGGCCTCGAATTGGACTTCTGGCAATATATAATCGTACAAATAGGCCGATAGGCTTTTTTGAACAGGAACATCACTTAAATAATGCGCAGGAATTAAGCCTTGATTAAATATTTTGTTCCAAGACCAACCCCCATGCTTTATTTCTGGATAACAAAAAGGAGACAATAAAAAACGCCAAGCTCTTCCACCCAATAAATTAGAACCTGTCGCTTTTAAACGCCTGGCACTTGAGCCGCAAAGAATAAAGTTTTTCGTTTCATAGGTTTCGATTAAATGATGTACTTCATCCAACAATAGGGGGACTTTTTGAACTTCATCAAGAATAATACATTGCGTATTCGGATGGGCCTTCACCGTGTCTCGAATCAAATGCGGCTGTGCCAAATAGAATTGGTAAACCTCAGATTCTAGTAAATTGATGTACAAAGCATCTGGATAATGCTTTTTCAAATAAGTGGATTTCCCTGTTTTTCTAGCTCCCCAGAAAAAACAAGACTGGCCCACAGGAAGATCTAATGTTATAAGCCTTTCAGTAAGCTGTTTCATGGAGTATATTCCTAGAATATCTGATATTTCAGGAGTATATTCCTAAAATATCAGAAAATCAAGATTTGCATGTAATGGCTACAGGCTAGAAGCTGAAAACCATGCAGACACAAATATTGACATACATGCATATTTATTATTATAATAGCTCATGTTAATTAAATTGGGGAAACGCCAATGCAGTTTGGATCAAGCTTAAAATTACAAAAATTGATTTCTGATCTGAAGAATAAAAGCCTAAGTGCAATGGCTGAATATTCCCATGCGAGCGGCCTTTTTCATTTAGAGTTAGATTTAAGCTCAAGTCCTGCTGTATTACAGGCGCCGAATCTCTTAGAATTAGAATCCTTAGTGTGTTCTTTTATTAATTTTGAATTGCTTGGCCAAGTTGCTTAGTAACAGCTAAAATAAAAAAATCATTAAAATTAAAGAAAAAACAGCAATAAAAGAAGTTATCGCAACGCCTGATTTTACAAAAGCGGCATCCACTTGGAAGCGTTTGGCCATGATGTTAATAATAAAAGCCGTGGGTGCAATGCACATAATCACAGAAGCCTTTAGCCAGTACTCAGACAAATGGAAAAAATAGGCCCCAAGGCCATAGGCTAATACTGGGTGCAGAATATTTTTGCATGCGACAATAAAGCTTAGCTCCCAGTTTTTAAAGACTTTAAAATTTAGGCGCAGGGCATTTAAATTTAACCCAAAAGAAAACAAGGCCAGGGCAGGTGCACAAATGCCCAAATTAGAGCTAATCTTGGTGATCACTTTTGGGGTAGGGATTTCAAAAAAGGCAATTATAATACCTAAAATAGGCAAGACAATAATAGGGCTTGAAACAATGCCGAAGAGCTTTTTAGGCAGGGAATTTTGGCCTTTTTCTGTTAAAAAACTAAGCGCAATCATAAAGCTAGAATTAATAAACAGGGCTTGAATCAAATTGGCTGTGACTGCTGCGCGAGGATCATCCAAAATAAATTTCATGACAGGCAGGCCATAGAAGGCTGAGTTTACGTAGGCGCCGGTTAGAACTTTCATTAAAATCTGCGGTAATGGGTAGCGCTTGGCAAATACCAGGGCAATTAAAACAGCCACAATTAAAAAAGAAAGACAAAAATTCGCAATAAAGGGCCAATAAATTAAATCTTGAATGAGCGCTTGGTGCGTTGCTGAAAATAAAAGGCAGGGCAGGGAAATCTTAAACAAAAAAGCTTCAAAGCCATCTAGGTGTTGATCATTGAACCAGCCTTTTCGGCCCGTGTACCAGCCTAGGCCAATGATAAAAAGAATTTCGATTAAATCAATCAGCATGGTTTAAAAATCCTCAGATTTTTCAGCACATAAAATATAATTGATTTTAATATCATGGCCTAATTTGGCTTTTTTAGTGAGGGGATTGTAGCTAATACCCTGTATATTTCGAATAAAGCCACCCGCTCCCCGTAGCCAGAGTTCAAGCTCGCTGGGTTTAATAAAGTCTTTGTATTGATGGGTACCTTGGGGTAATAATTTTACAATATATTCAGCCCCAACAATGGCAAAGAGAAAAGACCAAAGATTGCGATTAATCGTGGATAAAAACAGCTTTCCTTTAGGTTTTAGGGCCTGG
>JBJSZW010000162.1:0-3529 GCA_046090565.1 Gammaproteobacteria bacterium | reverse complement strand
AAGCATGTTTTTCGCTTCAATAATAAAATTGTTGGCCTGAATAAAGGGCAGCAGTAATTGCGTGAAATGCTGTTCCACTGTTGTTTTTTGAATGCCGATTGAAACCGTGGCCAATTGCGCCAGCATGTTGTCTACAAAATTGCCAGAAGCCAGGGTATCAAAAAGCTGGTAGGCTTCAAAAGCTGTTTGTAGCCCAGTAAACTGCGCTTCTTGGCCTGATTTTGATTTTAGGAAAGCACCCATGCTGTCCCAAACCGGTAAGAAGGCCTGGCGTATTTTGGTGGCTGCAGTTTTAAAGCGCCGCTTCATCACATCCCCAGCCAAATCCAGAGCCATGGCTTTTATGGCAATGCTGGTGGTTTTGGTTTTGATATCATGATGCAATTCAACTTTTCTTAAAATCACATCGCCATGCGGCGCTTTTAATACCACATCCCCATTCGGGCAAACAATCACAGGCGATGCCATGTCGATACTGCCTTTTTTGGACTCCATGTGTAAGCCCGTTTGTTTTAACCTAATGGGCAATCTAAAAATCATGAATCGTCAAATTTAAAAAAATTATAAGCTATTAAGCATTTGAAATTTTTCATTGACTTCGTCTGGATAAGAATCTTTAAAATTATTAAGGAACTCTGTTACAAACTCTCTTACCACTCGTTCAAAATAGCTTTTCTCTATTTTTTTAGATCCGTTTTTTGATAAAAAATAAATATCATAATCTATCAATCCAGGATCAATCCAAGATATTTCAATTTTATCATCAGAAATAGAATACATGTATATTGTTGGAAAAAAAGAACCGTTGCTAGCTGAATATAAATCACGTTTCTGAGTCCAATCAAACGCTTTTCCATTCATTTCGTCATTATCAAGATCAAAATGTTCGTAAAAAAAAATAACTTTATCGACAACACTTTGATTTTCAGTAGGTGAAAAAAAATTATCGATTGTTAATATATGTTTTAAATTTTCACAAAACCATTCAACAACGTAAATAAGATTCCAAGTATAATCTTGTTCAACACCATCTCTAGAAAATCTCAGTAATTCTTCGCCTGAAAGAAAAATTTTAAGCTCACCCCAAGAATCTCTCAGCAACCCAAACTCATGTTCATAATATGGGTTCTGTAACAAGGAATACTCTATTGAAAAAATACTTTTTTCTCCGAACTGTCTTAAATTGTTCATTTGTTTTTTATCCATTTATTGTATTGAATTCTCGTAATTAAACCATCTTCACACATTTTTTTTAACACTATCAGTGGCACTTGATTTGTTACGGAACGGCTGGTTCCTGCTTCAACTTCATAAGCATGCCAACCATTATTCAGAGTATTGTCTGGTTGAAATTTTATTAACTTACCGTTATACACATTGTAGAGCTGTTTTTTTTCTGCACTAGAATATGCTGTTGCTAATAATTTTTGACCAGTCGCTTGATCTGGAATTGGATTGAAACTCCCAAAGCTATTTTTAGCATGCTTTGGTGTAGGTTCATATTTTCTAAAATTTGAACCTATATTAGCAGTTGTTGGGGCTTCTGCTTTTCCATAACCTTTTGGTTTTGAAGATTTCGATTCAAAGAAATGCAGAAAATCATTGGCCTTAGGTTTCGGCGCTCCTCCCGCTTTGCTGGCTGTACTGCTCGAAGCTCTTGCAAAAACATAGCTATCAAAAGGATCGTACAGGTTTTTAATGCTATTTTGGAAAGACGATAAAAATTTCTTGCCTGAATTTAAAGCATCATCAAATGTTTGAATGGCCTCTTTTTCATAGGCTTTTCTTAAATTTTTAGAAAATAAGCCACCCAAGCCTATACTGAAAGCAGCTCCGCCAGCACCTAGAATACCCCCCATTTTCATATTTTCTAGGCGTTCGCTAAAATTATCATCTGCGGTTTGAGTGGGTTGTAGAAAGCCTGTAGCAGCCCCTACTGCAGCTGAATTTTTTATAAGTTGAATACCTCTTAAACCTGCGCCTCCAGGTATAGCAAGAGAAATTGCAACACCAGAGAATATCTCTCCGGCCTTGCCTGATTTGCTTTTGCCTGCGGCTCTGCTTTGATAAAAAGACCAGCTTTCATTTATTTCTTTCGTATAAGCTTCAGTTGCTCCAGCGTTTGCCCATCCAAAAGTTTCTCCCATCCTTAAACCCAGCTGCTTAATTCCTTGGCCTGTTCGTAAAAAACCTGCCCCCGTACCAATTACGAATTGTGCAGCCCTTCTTTCATTGTCGCTTAAACGCGCAAATGCTGTCATATCCTCTGGTAATATTTCACCCAAGCCACTCTGGAATGAGGCTAATTTTGATGCCGCCAAAACTCCTTTTGTAAAAATAAGGCTTAATTGCTGAAGCCCATGACCAATGTTTGCTTTTACATTGGCCTCTGTGTCTTTTTCCGTTCCAGGTTTTGGTTTCATAGGCGAGGTGTTTGATAGATAGCTTAAAACTTCCTGTACAGATTTGTTTGCAAAGACATTCGAATAAAAGTTTTCTGCTAAATCACTTAAGTTTTTATCAGAAGTTTCTTTTGATTCAGCTTTTAATTTCTCTTTTAAACCCGCTATTAATATTTTCTTGGTTGTATCCTTGAGTTGTTTAGCGGCTGCCTTTTCATGCGCTTGATTCTTTTTGGCTTCATGCTTGGCTTTCGACTTTTTATCATCCAAGGCTGCATCATCAAAGGTTTCTGTCATGTCTGATTCAGAATCAGATTTTGTTTTATTTTTGGGCTTTGTTTTTTCTTTACTACCCACCTCTGCTTTACCGTCTTTCCCATCTTTTTCGACTTTTATGCGGGTTTTATCTTTACCATTGATCACTATTCCTTCATCGGCCTCTAAATCATCTTTAGAACGAAATTTAGCTGCTATTTTTTTAGCCTGTTCTTTTAATTTCTCCATGAAGCGTTCATAGCGATCAGACAGTTCATCATAATCCCGCTTTATTTTCTCTTTGGCATTCGCCAGATCCATCAGCGGAATAAAAACACCCTCAAAATGCTCTTCTTTTTTAGTTTCTGAAAAGGCTGTGGCATCGCGCCTGACAGAACCATGCACCGCATCCGCATCCACTTCAACGCTGGCGCCAATATTCGCATAGGCTGTTCTGGTAGAGCTACTGGTACTTCTACTGAAACTGGCACTGCCTTTTAAAAGCGGATCGCGTTCTGCTTTGGGGGCTTCGCCAGGCTTTGCTGCAGCGGCATGGGGCGCTGATGCAGATGAAGCTGCAGCTGCCGGGCCCGCAGGTGGCATGGGAGCCGCTGTTGAAGGGGCGGCTGCTGGGCCTGTGCCAGAACCAGCGCTTGCTGAACTAGCCGCCGCTGCAGTATTGGCTCCTGGTTTTTGGCCACCGAAGCTAGGCATTTTCGGCATAAAGCCACCCACGTTTAAATTAATATTCGTGGTAGTGGTTTTTTCCTTGTCTTCCCGCTCTTCAGCATGGATGGTTTTGGCCCGAATATAGCCAGGTTTCTTGGTTAAGATTTGGTAGCCTGTGCCTGTATCTAAAAATTCAATGGTTT
>JBJSZW010000161.1:0-3082 GCA_046090565.1 Gammaproteobacteria bacterium | reverse complement strand
ACCAATAGCTGGGGTTAGATTTATTTCTATCAAAATTCCGATACTCATCTGTATAATCTGAGTAGGCAATCACAGAAATTCTTAATTTTGCACCTTCATTTTCTTTTTGAATGCGTTTTGCAATTTCTGCCAATTGCTTTTTAGCTGCACTGAGCTGAGAAGACATGGATGCGCTGATGTCTAAAACCAAGACTGTATCAATGTAGAATGCTCTGGGCGCATTGGGATCCACAGTAGGGGCTGCTGCATGAGGTGCTGCTGCTGAGCTACCAGATGCTACTGGTCTTGCTATATTTGAAACAGCATTGGCAAAACCAAACAAAGTACTTCTGCCAGATTCTAAAACGCTAGAAAACGCCCCTGCAGCTCTTTCTCTGATACTGCTTGCTGCTGGCACATGAGCTGAGGCTGGTACCACTACGCTACCTGCTCCGCTTCTGGCTTCTTCTGTACTGGCTCCTCCTAAAATAATAGCTGAGCCTGCGCTCGTACTGGGGGCTTCTGCCGCTATGCTGCCCAAATCCACTCTGGCAATTGCTGGCCAATTGTCTGCGGAAACCAAGCCCAGGGCCTTAGAACTGAAAGTAAAGCTGCGTTTTTGTATATCCGCCAAAACAACTTTATACGCAGATTTCAAACGCTCTTCAGCAGTCATTCTGTCCAAATCTACAATAAAATGGTAACCTTTTCCAATTAAAAATTCTAAAAATTCATTCAAATTTGGGAAAGAGGCTTTTTTGCCTGGTAAGTTATTTTTCAAAGCTTCAGCAACACTTTCTTTGTAAAAAAACTTTTCATAAGCAACGGAAAAATCTGCTCTTAATTCACAAGAGACGCGATCCACCGTACCGTCTAAAGATTTGATGGTCAGAGTAAAATAATAATTGTTTTGAGCTTCTAACACTTCTGGATCTTTGGCATTGCGTTCACTGCTATGCATCACAATAAAAGCCGCGTTGGGGCTGCCTTTGTAATGCGCATTCACAAAAAAGTCTTCGGCTCTTTCAGTATTGGCTTTGGGATGAAATGCTATGCATTTTTTTAAAAATTCTATTTGTAACTTTGACATATGTTATTACCTCATTATGAGCGTTGCTCATTTAAAATTATTACATCTAGACTATACGTAAACCGATTTAAAACCGCAAGCCCAGCCCTTTTCTTAAAAGCTTATAGGCCCATAAAAACAATAAAGTTAAGCCAGCCAACATACTTATAATAACCCACTGAATATTGCAATCAAAACCCTGACCTAAAAACGCCCAACGCAGGGCATTGACCATGTGGTAAATAGGATTCAAATGACAAATCAAACGCCATTGCTCAGGCAGAGTATTCACATCGTAAAAAACACCGCCTAAATAAGTTAAGGGCCCCAAAATAAAAGTGGGAACAATATTGATATCATCAAATTTTTTAGCATACATGCCATTGATAAAACCTGCCAAAGCAAATATCAATACAGAAATCAGCACAATGGCTATGAAGCTAAACACATGCTGAATTTGCCAAGCAAAAAATAACCTGGAAAACACCAGCACCAAGCCTGCAACAATCATGCCTCGCAAAGCCCCACCAAAAACATAACCCAACAAAATAGAGGCATCTTCTAAGCTTGCCACCAATAATTCTTCGATTTGGCGCTGAAATTTCGCCAGAAAAAAAGAAG
The DNA here is from genome assembly GCA_046090565.1 of Gammaproteobacteria bacterium. Classification (GTDB taxonomy): domain Bacteria; phylum Pseudomonadota; class Gammaproteobacteria; order UBA6186; family Azoamicaceae; genus JBJSZW01. The sequence continues at coordinate 1,413 of JBJSZW010000161.1, read as the reverse complement.
ACACCACATTCGCATAAGCATTGGTGATCATAGATAAAAAAATCAAACCCGGAATCAAATAGGCCACATAGGGCTGGCCCTGTATCAAACCCAAATTAGAACCCAACCACTGGCCAAAAATAATAAAATACAAGCCCATGTTCACCACAGGGGGCAAAAGCGTTTGAGGCCAAATTCTAAAAAAACGCCGGGTTTCTTTGGTGAACAATCCCCATAATGCGATTTTATTCACCTTCCAAATATTATATGCCATCTTTTCGTCCTGTGAGATTCAAAAATAATTCTTCTAAACGGTTGCTTTTTAGTCTTAAATTTCTAACAATTAAGCCCCTGGTATTTAATATTTCAAACACTTCATTCAAAGACAAATCCAATGGAAAACTTAATTCAGCGGTTTCTGCATCTAAGAATTTTAAATTTAGGCCTTCTAAGGTCTTAAAATTTGAATCCTCGAGCGTCTGATTGTCCCATTTGGATTGCAATTCTAATATAAAAGTTTGTTGTTTTAGTTCTTGTAATAAAACTCGCACTTGAGTATTTCGAATAATCTGCCCCTGATTAATAATCGCCAAGCCACGGCATAAATTCTCTGCTTCTTCTAAGTAATGTGTGGTTAAAATAATCGTTTTGCCGGCTTGGTTCAGATTTCTTAAGAAATCCCAAAGGCCACGCCTTAATTCTACGTCTACACCCGCTGTTGGTTCATCTAAAATCAACATGGGCGGCTCGTGTACCAGGGCCCTTGCAATTAATAGTCTGCGTTTCATCCCGCCAGACAAAGTACGGGCCTGATGCTGCCTTTTTTCCCAAAGCCCTAAGGCTGTTAAATAATGGCGGGCGTTTTTTTCGGCTTCATCTTTGGGAACGCCATAATAAGCCGCCTGCTGCACCACAATGTTCCAAACTTTTTCAAACAGGCTGAAATTAAATTCCTGGGGCACCACGCCCAATAGAGATTTGGCCTTGCCTGGTTCTTTGAATAAATCCACACCACAAATACTCACTTCACCGCTACTCGGATTGACCAAAGTGGTTAAAATACCAATCGTCGTTGATTTACCAGCGCCATTTGGGCCTAGGAGTGCAAAAAAATCCCCTTGTTCTACTCTTAAATCAATGCCTTTTAAGGCTTCTACCCCATTGGCATAGATTTTTTTTAAATTCTTAATTTGCAGCGCGGTTGTTGTTGCTGTCTTTGCTATCATCTTTAATTTTTTCCCTGATTTTTTTCATGAATTCATTCATGAAAAAAATATTATGAATAGTCAATAAACTCATGCCCAATAATTCTTTGGCCTTAAATAAATGATGCAAATAGGCTTTTGAGTATTTTTGGCAAACTTGGCAGCCACAATCTTCGCTGATGGGCAGGGGATCCTGCTTGAATTGGCTGTTGGTAATTTGGATGTGTTC
>JBJSZW010000160.1:0-3503 GCA_046090565.1 Gammaproteobacteria bacterium | reverse complement strand
ATTGCAGCGACAGACATTCGTATAACCTATTGTGTGTAATTGTTGTGTATTATTTTAATATTGAATGAGCTTATAACCACAGACATTATACGAAATATTCCACCGTTGAGTCAAGCCCGTTTTTCAGTTAAAATGGGCTTGTTGTACAAGCAGCAATAGCAAGATATCAATCCATAAAAAAAATTTATAGATAAACAATAACGAGGATACACAACAATGTTTTTAACTTTTACTACCGAAGATCAATCAAGTTTAGAAGCAGCTTTAATGAATTTAGGCTATTCCTCGGTTTTGGACGAAAAGGGGATGAGAAAAAAGGGAACGCTCAGGCCTATAGTTAAATTTCAGAAGTTTAAGCCAGAGCTCTGGTCTGCTTTTCAGAAATGGTTGGTAGAGAATGATTGTGTTATCGAAAATTTTGAAAAAATAGAACAATTAGAGTTTGATTTGAATGAAATGAAAGTATCTGATTTGATTTTTATTTTAAAAATATTTGAATTATTTAAGTTGAGTTCTGTTAGTTTTCATTTATCTTCAGATTTTAAAGGCGCTGATGTTTTGGAAAAATTTGTATCTCAATGCAAAGTTAAATTAAATTTGTTTTACACTGTACCGTTTAAATTATTGCCAGAAACAGAAAAAATGTTTGAAATACTATTAAAAAACAGAGGTTTTTCTAAAATCATCTTTAATGAAGGACATACAATTAAAAATATTAAGAACTGGTTGGACTGTTCAAAGCGAGAGGGTTCAGATTTATCACGCACAACGGTGGAAATTTTCGGAGTTAATACAGGAAGCATGCCAAATACCCCTAGGGAACCCAATACCATAAACGATGAAGAAGAAATTAATTGTAAATCACTGAATGCTTTATTTACAGATGAGGTTAAACAAAAATTGGGTCGTTTGCAATGGCATGAAAAAAATAAAACGACGCTATTAAGAAGCCCTAGTCCAGTGCTATTTAAAAGGCCGGGATCTTTTAATTTCAGTTGGGATCGTTATTTTGAGGGAGGTTTCAATTTCATAGTAGAACAAAAAAAAGGAACGAATACTAAGACTATAGAAGAATTTAACCTAAGTTTCTTCCTGATATCTGGTGCTGCTGCGTCTAGTACTTCTGCTGCACCTACTACTTCTACTCCAACTGTCCCCCAAGCGCGAAGTAATGTAACTGTGTAATCATCAATTCCTAAGGGCTGGTTTTTGTGCTGACCTAAATTAAAATGCTTTACTTTTGAGGCTGGATCGTTAAAATTTTTCCATCCGTGGTACTGATGTAATAATTGGGTTCGGGTTTGGTCCAGCGCAGGTAAAGAATGCTGCCAATCACCAAAATATTAATGATTGTAAGTACAACGTTTGTAATGGTAATGCGGTAATAGTTTTTACGGTAGAATAAATCAGAATGTTGAACTTGATCCAAGCGATGTTGCGGCATTAGGCGGCCCACCAAGGTTTGCTTGGGCGGTATTTTCCGGCCAGAAAAACGCGCACCAGCCTGAAAAAAACAGGGATAGAAATCTTAAACCAGCCCAAGATTCCGAAAAATAGCATGCAGGTTAGGCCAATGTACAGGGTGGTGGTAGACCAATAAACAATAACAGCCAGTAATCCGAAAGAAGCCCTGGCATCAATGCCCAAGAAGAATTTTGCAGTCCTTGCGCTATCTCTCCAATGATATGTATCTACTTGTGTCGCCATATAGGGTCTTATTCAGCTCTTTAGAAATTCGTTCCTACACCCAAATCATAGCACAGAATTTGACGTAAGATAAGTAAATGCCTTAGGATATGGCCTTAATATTGAAACACTATTTTAATCCATAAATTCCAGAGTAGCTATAGCCATGAACTCGAATAATTTGACCGCGAATACTAACCCTTCTTGTAATAAATTTATTTTCGTCACCGGTGGTGTCGTTTCTTCCCTGGGGAAGGGTATTGCGGCCGCTTCTATTGCGACTTTGCTGGAATCTCGTGGCCTTAAAGTGACTTTGATTAAATGCGATCCCTATATCAATGTGGATGCAGGAACAATGAATCCCTTTCAGCACGGTGAAGTCTTTGTAACCAAAGATGGGGCGGAAACGGATTTAGATTTAGGCCACTATGAACGTTTTATTAGCGCGAGGATGACCCGCAATAACAATATCACAACAGGTCGCGTGTATGCAGAAGTGATTGCCAAAGAACGCAAAGGCGATTATTTGGGGGCAACGGTACAGGTCATTCCCCACATTACAGATGAAATTAAAAATTCGATTCGTCGTGCTGCTCAAGGTTACGATATTGCTTTGGTAGAAATTGGTGGCACCGTGGGAGACATAGAATCCCAACCGTTTTTAGAAGCGATTCGTCAGTTGCGGGCAGAAGAAAGCTACAACAATACCCTATTTATTCATTTAACATTGGTGCCTTACATCAGTAGTGCCAGTGAATTAAAAACAAAACCAACGCAACATTCCGTGAAAGAATTGCGATCAATCGGTATTCAGCCTGATATTTTGATTTGTCGCAGCCCTAGAGCTTTAGAATTGCATGAAAAGTCTAAAATAGCACTTTTCACAAATGTAGAAGTGGCTGCTGTGTTTGATTCTCCCGATCGCCCTTCCATTTATGAAATCCCCGTTCTATTTCAAGAACAAGGGCTAGATGCTTTGGTTGTAAATCATTTTAATGATCCGAATTGGGGTTCAACACCTGCTAAAATAGATATTTGGAGGCATGCTGTTTATACTCAAAATAACCCCAAACAGGAAGTAAGCATTGCGGTGGTTGGTAAATATTTAAATTTTGGTGAAGCCTATAAATCTTTACAGGAAGCTTTGATTCACGCTGGAATTAAAACAGAAACTCGGGTGAAAATAAAATACATTCATTCAGAAGCCTTAGAAATTGGCGGTGTAGATGAATTGCATGGTGTACAGGGTATTTTAGTGCCAGGTGGGTTTGGACATCGAGGAACCGAAGGTAAAATCATGGCAATTGAATATGCCAGAACTCAAAAAATTCCCTATTTGGGGATTTGTTTAGGCATTCAATTGGCGGTTGTTGAATATGCAAGACATGTGGCCCAATTGGGGACAGCTAACAGTACAGAATTTGATAGAAATACCCCGCATCCTGTGATTGCTTTGATTACAGAGTGGGTAGATAGAACAGGCCAAAAAGAATTACGTCAGGATCAGCAAGATTTGGGGGGAACCATGCGTTTGGGGGCTCAGACTTGTTATTTAGAGGCAGGAAGCTTGGCCTCTAAAATTTACAATAACAGTCTTGAAATTCAAGAACGCCATAGGCATCGTTATGAAGTGAATGCTGGGTATTTGGATATTTTGTCCAAAGCAGGTCTGGTTTTTTCAGGAAAATCTGGAGATAAAAACTTGGTTGAAAGTATTGAATTAAAAACGCACGATCATCCTTGGTTTTTTGCTTGCCAATTTCATCCAGAATTCCAATCTAATCCTAAAGATGGGCATCCTATTTTTGTCAATTTTG
>JBJSZW010000159.1:0-2594 GCA_046090565.1 Gammaproteobacteria bacterium | reverse complement strand
TGGGAACCACCCGAACCCATTTCGAACTCGGAAGTGAAAACAACTAGCGCCAATGATTGTGTGAGCTTATTCATGCTAAAGTAGGACAATGCCAGGCACCCTATTATTATATAAAAACCCCTAGTTTCTAAGAGATTAGGGGTAAAACTCCATACTTGATCGAACACTTCCATCTAGGTTTGTTTCTCCATTAATAAGATGCATATAATCTTTAAATTCCGGCATTTGAACCTGAAAACCAGGTAATTCTTGTTTAATAGAAGCCAGAGTTTTTTCAGATTGTTCATAGGATGCTTCTAGATGATTTTAAATTAAATTTTTAATCAGAATAAGGGCATCCGCTACAAAGCCACTGACATTTTTTAGGGATGTACTGTAGAAAAGCGGCAGTTCCTCCGCCAAAAGAAGTATAAATATCACAACGCCATCTCAGCAGTTCTCCATTCACAGGATCGGGGAATGGCCTTAAGGTTAAACCGACATAATCACCAGGTAAGGCGCCGGGTAGGCCCAATTTTTGGGCATTAAAATCAACTTGTACCGCACAGTTTCCATACCACCACCAGCCGGCATTCTGTAGTGCTGTATTGGCAGAATCAATACTAGGGGGGCTTGGTATGTATTGATAAATTAAGGGATCATTACAACTTGGTGTAGTAACATTAATCCCTCTGCTGTAGAGTTCTGTGACGATGGGTTTATAAGATTCAGCAACAGCGAGTATATCCAAATATTTTGCTTTAATCAGATTTTCCTTGTATTGGTTATAACCAAGGCCTACGAGAACGGCCAGTATTGAAACAGCGACCATCAATTCCATTAGGCTAAAGCCTTTTTTTATCGGATTTTGCATTTTGTACATTTATCTAGTATTATGGGGCCTTGTGATTTATTCAAGTTGCTGGGTTAGCTCAGTTGGTAGAGCAGCTGATTTGTAATCAGCAGGTCGCAGGTTCGAGTCCTGTTCCCAGCACCAGATTATCGGATTGCAAAGTCCTGTGAATGCGGATAGAATATAAAGTCTTTATTGGAGGGATGCCCGAGCGGCCAATGGGAGCAGACTGTAAATCTGCCGGCTTACGCCTTCGTAGGTTCGAATCCTACTCCCTCCACCAGCATATTGTAAATATTATAAGTGCGCGGGTGTAGTTCAATGGTAGAACTTTAGCCTTCCAAGCTAATAGCGTGGGTTCGATTCCCATCACCCGCTCCAGTTAGATGTATATGATGAATAGATGAATAAAGGGCCCACGTAGCTCAGTGGTAGAGCACTTCCTTGGTAAGGAAGAGGTCACCGGTTCAATCCCGGTCGTGGGCTCCAGATGTTGTTGAAGTATAATTATATAGGTCAGTAGCTCAATTGGCAGAGTACCGGTCTCCAAAGCCGTGGGTTGTGGGTTCGAGTCCCGCCTGGCCTGCCATCTTAATGCGTTTTTTATTTAGGTATATTAATGGTTGCAATGGTGGAAAAACAGAAAAAAATAAAATCAGACGCTTTGATTTGGAGCCTGATTATCGCGATATTTTCAGCCAACTTGGTTATGGCTGTGTTTGTTCAAAAATTCAGTGCCCTGCATCAGATGCTCTTATTGATAGCAAGTATTTCTATGGCGCTCTTTTTGGGTTTTAAAACCCGTTCAGGTACTTTATTTTTTAATTATGCCAAAGATGCCATGCAGGAAATGCGCAAAGTGCATTGGCCTACGCGCCCTGAAACGCTGCAGATGACTTTTTTTGTTCTTCTGGTGGTATTTATCATGAGTTTGATCATGTGGCCCCTAGATGCAGGTTTATTTAATTTAGTAAGATGGCTCACCACAGGTGCCGGAGCAAGTTCATGACCAATACAGAAAATTCAATAAATGCAAATGAAAATTCAGAGCATTCAGAAATCGTAGAAAATTCTGCAAATTCAAGCAAACGCTGGTTTGTGGTTCAGGCCTATTCCGGTTATGAAGCTCAGGTGAAAAAAGCGCTGATAGAGCGCATCAAGCTGCATCAATTACAAGAAAAATTTGGTGAGATTTTGGTTCCCACGGAAGAAGTGGTTGAAATGCGTTCGGGACAGAAAAGAAAGAGCCAAAGAAAATTTTTCCCGGGCTATGTATTAGTCCAAATGGACATGGGTGAAGATACCTGGCATTTGGTGCGCAATGTACCCCGAGTATTAGGTTTTATTGGTGGAACTGCGGATCATCCCAGTCCCATCACTGAAAAAGAAGCCATGAAAATCTTGCAAAGAGTTCAAGACAGCGTGGGTAAACCCAAGCCAAAAGTCCTGTTTGAAGCAGGTGAGGTGGTGCGTGTGATCGAAGGGCCTTTCTCAGATTTCAATGGCGTGGTTGAAGAAGTAAATTATGAGAAAAATCGTCTAAAAGTAGCGGTTTTGATCTTTGGGCGTTCCACGCCTGTGGATTTAGACTTTGCTCAAGTCGAAAAGGCATAATCGCTTCGTATATTTATTTTAATAATATAATAAACACAGGGGAGTAAAAACCTAAATTAATTTAGCTTTTTACGCGAATACCCAAGAGGATCACTATCATGGCAAAAAAAGTCGATGGCTATGTAAAATTACAAGTCAAAGCACAAGA
>JBJSZW010000158.1:0-4375 GCA_046090565.1 Gammaproteobacteria bacterium | reverse complement strand
TGAATTTGTTGAAAATTTCATCAAAGCAGATTCGCAAGGTTTAACGCATATGTATTCTGGGCATAGCCATAGAGCTGGGGTTTATCGTGTTAAAACACGTTCAATGATCTATTCCAGAGAAGAAAATAAATACGGTTTTTGTCGAGTTAATCCACTAACAGGTATGCCATTAGATGCAAATATGATAAGAACCAGAGGCCATTATACGGGCTATTATCGCCCAGAATTATGGGGAGATAGCCCCACAGATTTTGTGGTGAGTGCATCCGCGGGGCCTGTGGCTATTCGTAATATTAGGAATGAATTTTGTGGTTTGGGTTTAGATTTACCCAGTGGGACGATTTCTTATTATGAACCACAAGCAAACAGTGACAAAACCAAATATGAATTAGTAGTATCTAAGAAAAAACAAGCCAAACCACGCATGTGCGCCTTGTTTGATTTTTTTGTTGTTCATAAACTAGGCTCCGTCTATCAGAGTTCTTTTAATCCAGAAATGAATTCGGTGATGTTTTTAGAGGTAGAAGGAAAGGTCTCAAAATTTTTTAATACAGCAGATTGGTGTTCTCAAATAAAGATGTACTTCATGGATCTTGAAGGTGAAAAAGATCAGTGGATGAGCAAGAAAATAGATGTATTTAGTTTAGGGAGGCCACAATTAGGTTTTGATTCAAAAGAAATGAAGTCATTTATTAAAAGTGTTTTTGAAAATCCGGCTTACAAAAAGGAATCGATAGGTAAAACCCAATTCTTTTATCTTTTATTTTATTTCAATGGCGATCGAATTATGCATGCCAACTCCTATATTGCAAATCACTATGACTATTTGCATCCATGGATTAGTGTGGTGGATGTATATTCTGATGAAGAGATAAAATTAAAACATAATATTGTTAGGCAAGAATTTCCCTTGTTTCAGACATATCTGGAGCGCGTAGATAAGATGAGTATTTAAACATGAAAATTATCCAAGACGTATCGGTAGATCATTTTATAATTGATCGAAACCTTGAATTTAATAGTATTAAATTCGTGAATTGTAAAATTAAATCTGTTAAAATTATAGGTAGAAATTTCGGGTCTCTGTGGTTTAAAGATTCAGTTATTCATGAAGGTATAGAAATAATTGATAGTGATGTTGATATTGTTCAAACAGATTACGCTAAGCTGTATAAAAAAATTTTAGTCCAAAACTCCAAGGTTTTTATGATTGATTTTGCGGTACACCTAGATACGTCTTTTTCTGGAAAATGTACCATTGAAAATTCAGAGGTAGAAACGATTTCTTTAAATAGTTACGGATCTGAATTTGAAATAATTAACTCTAAACTTTCTCTGACTGTCGATGAGTATGAGGCTAAAAATTTTAAGTATCATCAAGAAAATAGTACAGCCAGACTGAATTTGAAGAATCATTCTGATTATTTGATTCCTGAATTTCAATTTATTAAGGTGGGAAATATTGATTTTACTTATGTAGGAAAACCATTGCCTAAAATTGTATTTCAAGATTGTGGGAGGGTGGATATTGAGCTGGGAAAAGAATTGTTTGGTGCGATTGATTTTTTAAATATTGAAACGATTGTTTTTTGGTCGGGAAAGGGTGCTAAAATAGATACGATTACAGTATTAAATTCAAGAGTTCTTAGTTTAACTTTTGGCGCTGTGGTAGTTGATAAAATTGATATAAAATCAGTAGAAAAATCGCATATAGTTTTAAGAAGAAATGCCTATGTAGAATTTTTAGGATCTGAAAATTTAAATATGGTTATGTTTATTGTTGAAGACTCAAAAATAAATCTTTTAAAATGTAAAAGTTTTCATGTTCAAAAATTTTTAAATCTTCGAAATTCAGAGATAAAAACCATGCGGGTTTCTGAAAAGTTGTCCAAACAACAAGACTCTGAAATGACACAAAATAATATAGAAAACTTCAAGATAGAACTGCTGCAAGTCAGGGGAATGTTTTATGAAAATCTAGATTATTTAGTTTTCGATAGGGAGTAGATTTTCTTTGATTTAATGAATATTGGTAGGGGTCGGTCTGAAATATCGACCAACAATAGTTTGTATTAACAAATATAAAGAAGTGAGTGGTTCTAGTGTCTAGATTTAATATTCAAAAAAGGGTAAGTCGTGCTCCCATTCCCACAAAATACTGCAATAAAGATCCCCGTTTGGGAGACACAAAAGTTGTTTTAGACGATAGGTATAGCGGCCGGTTGCCAGAAGAAAGGCCCTATGGCCGCATACGAATTCAGTTAAAGCCGATTTATGCAATTTTGCTCCACCCTTCTTTTGGGGCTCCGGCTTTGGCCTCCAGTGATTCGGGTTTGAGTTTGTATTACTTGATTCATGATAATTTAAAAATCAGCTACGAACACATGCACGATGATGATGCCATCAGCACAGAAGACAATGCGATTTTTCTAAAACGCCTAATGCTTCAAACAGGCATTGCGCCTTGGGCTGATGTGGCAAATAATCCTCAAGAGCACAAGATTATTTCGCATTTGAGCAAATCTTGGATGTTTGAGGATGATTTTCCAGGCAAAGTATCTTGCACGGCGCCTGTAAAAATAGAGGTAGAAAAAGGCCTTTTATTAAAAAATACCGAAGATTTAATAATCGCCAGAATCGAGCCTCTGATTTTAAAATATTACAATGATCTGGGGTATCGCCATTGGGTAAGGCTAGACATGGAAAAACACAATTTAAGCCCGGGATTGTACAATATTACCTGGAATTCACTACACCCTAAACGCTATGAGGATGCCAGTAATGCCATGCTGCCCCATCCCCAATCCGTTTGTCAGATATTTTATGAACCCCAAGACGATATATTAATGTCTGCCTTGAAAAACAGTGGTTCTGAAAAAACACGAAGTTTTCATATTCCACGAGAGGGCGATTTTGAATACCAATGGGGGGCTGCAAAAATTGAAAGCCTGCATCCCGTCTATATTTCCGATTCGCCTATTTTAAACACAGGCCATGTGAGTGATATTCACATCAGTTCTCAGCAGCATTTTTTCAAAAAGGCCTCAAAATTACAAGTTCTACCAGGTGTAGACCCAATGGATTCTCCCTATATTGGCGATTTGATGAACCATTGCTTTGAAAATATTAAGTCAATCATGGATCAGATCGGCAAAAATCCCGAAATTCATCTGCTCTTAATAACAGGCGATTTGGTGGATTATGCCAAAAGTTTGGATCCCACTAAAATGGGCATCAAACGCATGGGTGAACTATGGCGTGGGGCCCTAAGCGATGAAAAACATTTTGAAAAAGGCATTGATACTTTGGTGATGTATAGCCTGGTTCGTTATTTCTACGATACTTATCAAAAACCAGTATTCATGGTAATAGGTAACCACGATGCCTATGTGGAACCTTTTGGGATTTCGCCTCGCATGGTACGAGAAGAGGTATGGGCTAGAAAAGCTTATGAACTAGGTAAAAAGCATTTAAAACAAGAATTGAAAGACAAATGGGACAAAGAATACTTAGATGAAGCCAATGGTGGTATTTCAGGCGTAAAGCTAAAACAGCCAGAAGCAGTAAAAATGAAAGCTAATGAAGGCATTCCTTGCGACCATAACTTAACGTTTATGGAAAGCCTGTTATTGTATGGCCCAAATTTTGGAACCATACTAAAGAGCTTTAATTTTACATATGAACAAACTATTTTTTTCTATACCTTGTTTAGTCCTTGTTCAGATTTTACAGTGTCTTATAAAAACCAGGTGTTTACAGGTTTAAATTGGGGGGAATCAGAAGATTTTATTATGGGTGCTAAAACCAATGCAGGTTCATTACCCAGAGCAGATAAAAGTTTTACGGCATCACAAATGGCCTTGTTAGAAGATGCTAAAAAATGGAAAGCTCTATTAAATGCAAAATATCAGATTTTATTCATGCACGCGACTTTTGTTAATTATGCTCAGAAAATACCGTTGGCTGATGAAGGATTTATTAAGCACGTTAAGCCCTGGTATATTTTTGGTCATGGAACTTTTTATGATCAGGGTTCAATGACAGATAAACGTTATGAATTTGTTGAAAATTTCATCAAAGCAGATTCGCAAGGTTTAACGCATATGTATTCTGGGCATAGCCATAGAGCTGGGATTTATCGTGTTAGAACACGTTCAATGATCTATTCGAGAGAGGAAAATAAATATGGTTTTTGTCGAGTTAATCCACTAACAGGGATTCCATTAGATGCAAATATGATAAGAACCAGAGGCCATTATACGGGCTATTATCGCCCAGAATTATGGGGAGATAGTCCTACAGATTTTGTTGTGAGTGCATCCGCTGGGCCTGTGGCTATTCGTAATATTAGGAATGAATTTTGTGGTTTGGGTTT
>JBJSZW010000157.1:0-4815 GCA_046090565.1 Gammaproteobacteria bacterium | reverse complement strand
AAAATGAATTAAAAAAAATCAATAAATTAATTAAAAAAAATGCAAAAAGTTATGAAAAAAATTATCATAATATTTCCGCTGAACGAATACCTTGTGCCTTTTTAAAAGAAGACAATCATTGCGGCATTCATCCCGTTCGCCCCCTGCGTTGTAGAGGTTTCTTCTCTCTTTCCAAAAAAAGCTGTGATGAACATTATTATAACCCTGCTTTGGAAGTCAAATCGGATCCTTTTAGCATGGCCTGGCTACGAGCTGTTCATGGCATATTTTCAAATCATATGCTAAGCTTAGGTCTAGATTCCAATTATTATGAATTACACAGCGCTGTAGCGATTGCATTAGAAAACCCCCATGCTTTATTGGCTTGGTGGAATAAAAAAGACATTTTTAAATCTGCTTTAAATACGAAAGCCAAGCCCCAAATACTCTGGGTTGCCCCCCAAGAAAATGGGGAAATTGTTAATTTTGAACTTTCACATCAGAAAAAAATAAATATTAAAATTCTGACTTGATGACCTTTCTAAAAGAACTATAGTTTTATTAATGCTTGAAACATTCAAAGACTTTTTAAAAATTAATCCAGATTTTTTTGCTTGTACCAAAAGCGGTATTGAAAACGGAGATTTAGAAGAAATTTCTGCCTGTGGGAATTTGGAATTTGTTCTCGCTGCCCTTGTACTGACTTTATTGTGTGAACTTTTTCGTAAAAAACCCTATGTGAACATTGCTTTATTTTCACTACCACCCCTGCTGTTTATCTTTTTTTATCTACCAGCCTATGGCAAAGTTCTGGTAAATGGCATTTTTATGTTCATGTTCTTTGGATTTGAATCTATTTTATTATTTAATCTTAGAAAACAAGCCCTAGAGCTTAAATTTTTAAAATTTTTCTATTGGTTGCCAAGTTTCACGGTTGTCGTGCTCTTAGGACTTGTTTGTAGCTATGGTGTTTCTAAAGATGATGTGAGCCATATCCTTATTTTTCTTTGGGGAACAGGAATGCTGGCCTTTAATGCTTTTCTTTTTGGCTTAGTTCCTAAACTAAGCCGCTTATTTAAGAAAAATCCTGGCCCCCTTTAAGTTTTCGAATGATAGCTAGCCAGTCAACTCACTTCCAATAAAAAACATTCTAACATAATCTATAATCAATAATCATGCTGAAAATTTTAAACCAACAGCCTTCTGCTCAGTCCTCTGCTCAAAATGGATTTTCCATGCTCGAGATTATGGTCGTTATTGCTATTATCGGCATCCTTGCTGCAATGGTTGCTCCCAGTTACAGACAACATGTTGTTAAAACAAAATTAGATAATATTTTCAAAAGCACCATGGGGGCCCAAGAACAAATCACCTCTGAATACATACGCACAGGTGCCCTCTCGGGAATTTTTCTTAACACAGGCAAATACAATATTGCCGGCCAAAGCAATATTGCCTTAAACCCAACCACAGGTGCACTCACCATTACCACCAACAGCTCTTACTTAAACGGGGAAATAGTTTCTCTCTTGCTAACTCCCACCATACAAGTTGATGGAACCCTGCGCTGGGTTTGCACAGCCATTAGCGGTAATGCCGCAGTGATCCCTAGCCAATGTCGATAGCACTGAAACAAATTATTTTAGAATCTGAAGAGGCTAGTTTACAGCAATTAGAGGATTTTTTACCTCATAAGAAATCTTGGTTAATGATGGGGGATCTCAGTTTCTTCAGCACCATAGCGGCCCTGCACGTAGGTCCCCCGCTGATTTTAAACAACCATCTTTTAAAATCAGGCACCAATTTGGTTTCTCGCTGGGACAAATTAGCCTTAGCCGACCATTCTATTGATGCCTGCTTTTTACCTCATATTTTAGAACGCTGTTTAAATCCCCATGAAGTTTTACGTGAAACTTATCGTATTTTGAAGCCAGAAGGCTTACTCTTGTTAAGCCATTTTAACCCTTATAGCCTTTGGGGTTTTTATCACTTGTATCAAAAACTTTCTAAAATCAGCAGGCATGTGAACTTCTTATCTAAGAATCGCATTTATGACTGGTTATCGCTCATGGATTTTGAAATTATTGAGAGCCGTAATTTTTTGTGGCGCCCCCCTCTGCCCTCTGTGTTTTTACAAAAAAATCTAAAACTGCTAGACTACTGGCACTGGCTTTCATTCATCCCCTTCATGGGTGGAGCTTACTGGATTCTGGCCCAAAAAAGGACCATTCCGCTGATCCCTGTAAAAAACAACAAAAGGAACTGGCTCTTAAAAAGAAGCCCTCCTGAAGAAATACCCCTAGAGACTTAACATTGCGAAAAAAAGTCATTGTGTACTGTGACGGCGGCTGCGATAAAAACCCTGGCGGCATCGGTGGTTGGGGCGCAGTATTACGGTACAAAGCCCATGAAATACAACTCAAAGGCTTTGAACCCAATTCAACGAATAACCGCATGGAACTAACTGCTGCTTTAAAAGCCCTTTTGGCCCTAAAAGAACCTTGTACGGTTGAAATTTATACGGATTCTCAGTATCTTCAAAAGGGCATGTCCGAATGGATACCGACTTGGATTCGCAAAAATTGGAAGGGCATTAAAAATTCAGAACTTTGGCAGGCGCTTCTTGAGGCCGCTCAACCACATCACGTTTCTTGGCATTGGGTAAAAGGGCACAATGGCAATCCTGGCAATGAATTGGCTGATACCCTAGCCACTCAAGGCATTCGAGATTTTTATGATCAAGCTTGATTGCGCCATCATTGGTGGAGGCATTGCCGGCCTTTGGACTGCTATCCGTTTAAAACAATTGGGCTATAGCGTTTTAGTTTTTGAAAATCAGGCCCTAGGTTCTGGACAAAGCATTAACGCTCAGGGAATTATTCATGGTGGCACCAAATATGCCCTCACAGGACTACTCAACAAATCCGCTTTAAGTATTGCAGAAATGCCTGACATTTGGTCAAACGCTTTAAAAGGCCAAGGCGAAATCGATCTAAAAAACACTAGAATATTGGCAAAATCACAATATTTTTGGTCGAATGGATCGTTATTCAGTGAATTTGGTACCTTTATGGCGAGTAAAGTTTTAAATGCTAAATCTGCTCTTTTAAAGCCTGAAGATCCTGATTTCCCTGAGCTCTTGCGCCACTCTGACTTTAAAGGCCTCGTATACTGTCTGCCTGAAATAATTTTAGATGTCCCGAGTTTATTTCAAAATTTAATCCAACACTTGGCTGGAAATTTATTAAAAATAGATTCTGTAGAAATCACAGGACCTGGTGAATTGAAAATAGTCGGGACAGCTGGTCAGGAAATGCGTATCCAGGCCCAAGCCATTATAGCCTCTGCAGGCATTCAAAACCAAAAACTTACGCAACCATGGGGAATGCAGGCCATGCAAACCAGACCTCTTCGTATGGCCGCTATTAAAAGTAAATATTTAATACCCTTTTGGGGACATGCGATTGGCTTGGATAAAAACCCTCTTCTAACCATTTCATCCCATCAAAATCCCTTAGGGGAATGGATTTGGTATTTGGGAGGCAATTTGGCTGAATTAGGCGCTAAACAAACCGAAGAACAACACATTCAAAATACCCTAAACACCCTCAAAACTATCTTTCCCTGGCAGGATTGGAAAAATTTGGAAATAAAATCTATCTATTTGGAACGCGCAGAACCTAAACAATTTTTATTGCAAAAGCCTGATGAGGCATTTGCTGAATACAAAGATCGCTTGATTTTAGCATGGCCTACGAAGCTAGCCTTTGCCCCCCAATTGGCTCAAAAAATTATTCAAATACTCCAAAAAAAAATAAAACCTTTGCATTCTTTTTTAATGCCAAGCACTGAATATCCTCAACCTGAAATTGCCATTCCTCTTTGGTATTTCTAAATTTAAAATTTTAGATTATTATAAAAAGTGGGGCCTAATTATCCTAGGAATATTTTTGGGGAGATTGCTATGCCATTTCGATTGGACGAAAGTTTATCGCCACTTATTAAAGCTTGTTTTCTTGGCGATAGTATAGAAGTTAATCGGCTTTTGTCAAAACCTGACGAAGAAATTCATGCCCTGGTAAATAAACCAGATCATACTCCAAATAATAACCGTTGTACGCCATTGATTGCAGCAACCCTAGGTGGGCACACGGCTATTTTTGAAAAACTTTTAAACCTAGGCGCTGATTTTGAACCTGAAATTAATATTAATAATTTAAAACAAGTGAATGCGCTTTGGCTAAGTGCTTACATTGGCAAATGGGATATTTTTTTGAATCTATTCAATAAAATACCAAAAGCCCATCTGAATTTTGCCAAAGAAGGTGATCTTCATTTATATTTGTTGGATTTGGCTTTCAATAGCCATATGCCTACTGGTATAGTTTTAGCTTTGATCAAATTAGGAGCCCCTATTAACCCCATAATAACAAACAATCTATTTAAAGCTGATATGGAGAAACATCACATCAGCTATCAAAAGATTTTATTACAAACTTATGCTCGCGTATTTAATCAAGATTTCAAGGATGCGGAAATTTACATCAAATACTGCAGAAAAGAAATTTCAACTCTAAAAGAAAAAGAATTAGAATTAAATATTTCAGAAATTTTAGAAAGTTTAGAATGGATTCTATTTTTATACAAAAATCCACCCACTGATCCCAAAGAATTTCCGAATCCAAATTTGATTTGTTTAAAAACAATTCATCATATAATAATGGGAATCATTGATTCAATTAACAGTAAAAAAATGAAAGCTTTATGGATGCGGTATTTGGGCGAAAAACATGGGGTGTCACAATGGGACTTGCTTTCTGAACACCCTAATTTTAA
>JBJSZW010000156.1:0-6680 GCA_046090565.1 Gammaproteobacteria bacterium | reverse complement strand
GTCCTGAAAAATGAAATTTTTTATATTAAAATGTTAGGGATTAATATTAGACGCGGCGCTTCACCTCCATCTGAACCTTTGCCGGAGCAAGCGGTTACAGATGGAGCACTGCGCCGCATTTCGGTAGAAGTGCGGAGGCATGTGTACTTAAGAACTGCTGGCCCTCTGGGCAGCCTGCAAGCCAGTATAATGCAGTCTTGCCTTGATGGGGGCCGGAGGCAGCAGGCGTATTTAATCCCAGGGCATTTAAGATCTGTAAATACATCTATAATATAAATTACACTTTTATATTACCAACAAGAAAAAATTTCTATGCTAATATAATTAAAGACGTCGGATATTTTTATAGCCTGGAGAGGACAATGACGATAACATCAAACTTATCTGCAGACAGCAATGAATTAACAATAAAGGTGGAAGGTCGATTTGATTTTAGCTCTTTGCAACTTTTTCGCAATGCCTACGAGAAAGTGCCTCGTAAACCGGCTTCCTATATTATTGACTTAAAAGAATCGGATTACTTAGACAGCTCAGCCTTGGGTATGCTTTTGGCCTTGCGGGATTATGCGGGGGGCGATGATGCCAAAATCAAAATTGCAAATTGCAATCAGGATGTCAAAAAGATCTTGGTTATTACCAAGTTGGATGAATTATTCATGGTAGAATAAGATGAATGATCTGAAATTTAGAATTTAAATGGGTAGCAGTAAGTAGTAAGTACTAAAATTAATAAAAAAAAATAATAATAATTTAGGATTTAAAAAAGGGAATAATAACATGGATGCACTGCAGGCCAATCAATTGATTGTACCTAGTTCTATAGCCTCTTCTTTCGCCTCTGGCGATTCTAATCTTAGCAATAATCCAACCAATACAAGCATGGCCTCTTCCGATAAATTGAAAACCGCTGAAACAGGCTTGCCTCAAGACGCTACAGCAAGCGCCAAACCTTTTGAACAGGCCCTGGCCCTGGAATTAGAAGGCCTAACTTTGGCGGAGGCAGCCCCGGGTTTGGAATCTTTTGCTGCGGCACCCTTAGAAGACATACCAGGAGACATGCTAAATCTAAATACGGCCCAAGATTTGAAAACCCTTGAACTTGATTTCAAAGAAATATCAGAAGTTTTATCAGAAAAAGACAAGTATCCTATAGGCGGTATAGAAACAGGCCTGCTTGTTTCAGAAATACCTTGTTTTTCAGTGTCGCCTGTTTTAGATGCTAATTTAGATCATAATCAAACTATTGAAGAAATTGAAAGAAAAGAAGCGACAAAAAAATCAAAAGAATTAGAAAAATTAGAAGACGTGTTAAATAATAATTCTAATAATAAAATGCCAGATCCGGTTCCTATGATTCCTCCCCCGATTATGGCTGAGGAAAAACAGAGCGAAGTTAAAACTCAGGTGGACACAGAAAAATACAATGATAAAAAAAATAATCAAAAAATAGATGAATTTAATTTGAATCAAGCAAATATAAAACTTTCAAGAAATCAAATAGGCACAACAGAGCCAGAAACCCAGTTAGAGACTCCGTTAGAAATCAATGCAGAAATTTCTATGGCATTGAAGAATTTTACAGCACTAGAAAAATCTGAAAAAACGAATCAGACTTTTGAACAAAGTAGTTTAGAAGCTATTAATCAAAATTTTACCCAGGCTGTATTATGGAATGAAAATGGAAAAATAAACCGTGAAAATGGACAGGATAATAGCCAGCAAATGCTTTCACTCAGTATTGAAGAGCCAATCTATGATCAAGCTGGTTTGAATAAAAAATGGACGGAGCAATTCATAGATAGAATCTCTTTTTTAGTAGGTTCTAAAATTAATCATGCCTACCTTGAAGTTCATCCTGAAAATTTAGGTCCTATTGAAATAAAGTTGGAAATTGAAGAAAAAAGCAAAAAATTAGAACTACAAATAATAACCAGCTCTAATGAAGTGAAGGCATTGGTTCAAAGTAATTTACAAAAACTCGAATCTAATTTGTCTGAACAGGGTTTAAGTTTGGGTAATGCTTCTGTTTTTTACAATGAAAAAAATCAGGGTCAAAATTCTGAACAAGATCAAAGAAATGCTAACGGTTTTCCATATTATTTATTGGGATCGACTGAAGAAAATACAGAAGAAGCGGGCAAATTAATGGCAAATGCCAAAAAATTGTCTAGTAATCAAATTGATTATCACGTTTGATGAATGATCAATAAAAATAAAAATCATTAAAAAACAAAAATTTAATTTAATTGGAACAGCGTTTGCTTTATGTCTCAAGTAGAGTATTTATTGACAGTGATGAGGGATACTGAAAAATGGCAGATGATACAGACGATTTAAGTTTAGACCTAGGTAAAAAAGAAGAAGCAGGTGCTGAAGGCGGTGGCGGAAAGTCTAATAAAAATAAACTTTTAATTATAGGTTTGGCCGTTTGGTTGGTTATTTTTATGGGCGTGGTCGTTTTTTTGGTGATGAAGCTGAAGCAGCCGGCTGAAAAGACAGAAAGGGGAAAACCTAAAGAAAAACAAGAAGCCAAACAAGAAGAACAAAAATTCGAGGAAGTAAAAGACGAGACACCTAAAGAAGAAGCAGCTGCTGAAAGCGCAGATTCACATTCTGAAGGTGGAGGCAAAGAAGGAGAAAAATCTGCCAGTAAAAGCAAATGGAAATACTTTGATGTGAAACCGACTTTTGTTGTTAATGTACAAACAACCAGTCGAAATCCAAAATTTTTGCAAGCGCAAGTGGTGGTAATGGTAGATAACGATGCGGCCATTGCTAGCCTTAAAAATAATTTACCACTGATTAAAAATAATCTGGCCTTGCTCTTTAGCAGTAAAAGATACGATGAATTACTAACTTTAGAAGGCAAAGAGCAATTAAGGCAACAGGCTTTAAAGGAAGTTAAAAAAATTCTAGAAGCAGATGGAAAAAAAGGCGTAGAGTCCGTGTTGTTTGAAAGTTTTGTGATGCAATAAAGAATAGGAAATTAAAAACATATGTCTTTGAATGATGTATTAAATCAAGATGAAATTGATGCCCTTTTAAACGGAGGAAAAGGGGATGATTCTAAAAAAACAGAAGAAGTAGATCCTTCAAAGCCACGATCTTTTGATTTCACCAAGAACGAGAGAATTGTTCGAGGTAGAATGCCTACCTTAGAAATGATCAATGAACGCTTTGCAAGAAACATGAGAATCAGTTTGTTTGGATTACTTAGGAGAAATGCAGAAATTTCTGTGCAAGGCATTCGAGTTGTGAAATTCGGTGAATATGTTCATAGTTTATTTGTACCAACCAGTTTAAATTTAGTTAGAATTAGGCCCTTAAGAGGTTCTGCTTTATTTATTTTAGACGCTAAATTTGTTTATATTTTAGTAGACAATTTCTTTGGTGGTGAAGGGAAATTTCATAATAAAATTGAAGGTCGTGATTTTACACCCACAGAGTATAGAATTATTCAGCTGATTTTAAATATGTCTTTTAATGATTTAAAAGAGGCTTGGCATCCCATTATGCCGGTAGAATTTAGTTATCAGAGCTCTGAAGTAAATCCCAGTATGGCTAATATTGTAAGCCCCACAGAAATTGTCGTAGTTAGCAGATTCAGAATAGAATTAGAAGGCGGTGGCGGTGAAATGCATGTTACCATCCCTTATACGATGTTAGAACCTATAAAAGATATATTAGATTCTGGTTTACAAAGCGACAGAAATGAAACAGATGAAAATTGGTTAAGTAATTTGCATGAAGAGATATTCGATGCAGATTTAGACATTAAAAGTGTTATTTTAAAAAAAGAATTGGGTTTGAAACAGGTAAAAGATTTGAAAGCTGGTGATATTATCCCGGTGGAATTACCCGAACATGGCATTATGTATGCTGATGGGGTGCCTACTTTTAGCATTAAATTAGGAAAAGTAGAAGACAAATACGGCTTAAAAATAATAGATACTTTGATTAAGAAAAGACCAATCACAGAATTAAGCTTAGTGGAGCCTAAAAAATGAGTGATACAGAAAACACAGGTGAGCCAGAAAAAAAAGAAGAACCAGCGCTAAGCTCAGCCGCTGCTGATATTTTAGGCGATGTAGCGCCTGCCACTACTGCAGATGCAGGCGGAGGTGATGATTGGGCAGAGGCCTTAAAAGAACAGGCCAATGTAGAAAAGGCCAGTTTAGAAAGTTTACAAGATGAAAGTGATAAAAATAGTAATAAAAATATTGATGTGAGTAATCTAGATGTTATTTTAGATATTCCAGTCGTGATTTCTTTAGAGGTAGGCAAAGCAAAAATTACAATAAGAAATTTATTGAAATTAAATCAGGGTTCGGTGGTAGAGTTGGATCGCTTTGCGGGGGATCCATTGGATGTGTATGTGAACGGAAAATTAATCGCGCATGGTGAGGTTGTGGTGGTTAATGAAAAATTTGGCATTCGGTTAACGGATGTGGTAAGTACAGCAGAAAGAATTGAACAATTAGGATGAATAAAAATGTCTGAATTAATGATACAGAAACAGTTGGTAATTATGGTGCTATTTTTAATTGGGATCTTAGCTTTTTTTTGGTTGTTTAGAAAAATTAATCTGGGCGCCAAATACAACAAAAAAGGCTTAATAAAAGTAGTGAGTGCGATTGCATTAGGAAATAAAGAAAAATTACTGTTGGTGGAAGTTCAAGATAAAAAAATTCTATTGGGAATGACCGCTTCTTCAATAGGTTCGCTGCATGTTTTTGAGAAACAAAATGGATAAATTCAGTATCCCCGCTTTTGTGATTGAAAGAGCCAGCAATGGGACAGACTCTTATTCTTTGAGCATGCAAATTTTATTGTTCATGACCTGTTTAACCCTATTGCCGGCTATTATTTTGTCGATGACTTCTTTTACAAGGGTGGTCGTTGTTTTAAGTATACTAAGACAGGCCTTGGGAATGCCACAAACGCCCAGCAATCAAATTTTAATAGGCATTTCTTTGTTTATGACGTTTTTTATTATGGCGCCTGTTTTAAACATTGTGAACCAAGAGGCCATAGGGCCTTATTTAAACGATAAAATAAGCATTAACCAGGCCATTGATAATGCACAAAAGCCTATTAAGAATTTTATATTTTCTCAAACCCGGGAAAAAGATTTGCAGTTATTTGCAACCCTAGGTTCAGACGAGGCCAACGCTGGCCCCCTCACGCCTTACACATCCGCCGATCAAGTAAGTTTTGCGGTACTTTTGCCTGCTTTTGTGATCAGTGAATTAAAAACAGCCTTTGAACTAGGCTTTCTGATTTTTATTCCATTTTTAATTATCGACTTTGTTGTGGCCAGTGTATTAATGTCTATGGGTATGATGATGTTGTCCCCATTGGTAATTTCTTTGCCTTTTAAAATAATGCTATTTGTATTGGTAGATGGTTGGAGTTTGATTGTTGGAACACTCACAGAAAGTTTTAGTGTAATAGCGGGAACATAAAATTAATGGCAGAAGATTTTATAGTTGATATTTTTAGTGGCGGATTAAGATTAATTATATTAATGTCCTGTGTATTAATTTTGCCTGGACTTGGCGTTGGGTTGATTGTGAGTGTTTTTCAGGCAGCGACACAAATTAATGAACAAACTTTAAGCTTTTTTCCAAGATTAATCATTACTTTCGTCGTGATTTCTATAGGTGGCCCATGGCTATTGAACTTAATGCGTTTTTATACGATAGATCTCTTTCAGCAGATGCTGTACTGGTTACATTAATTAATTTTCTTTGTGTGTTTATAAGAATTTTAAGTTTTGTGATGTTTTCTCCTATATTGGGGGCTAAATTAGTTTTAGGAAAAATTAAAATTGTATTCTCAGTTTTGGTTAGTTTTTTGTTGTTTCAGGGTTTACAATTAAATCCCAATGTTGAAGTTTTGAATGTTTTTTCTTTGATTTTATTAATCGTCTCTGAATTTCTAGTGGGTATTGCCATGGCATTTGTGGTTCAGCTCTTGTTTCAAACCATTACGGCTGGGGCTGAAATTATATCTGCACAAACGGGTTTTAGTTTTGCAATGCTTTTTGATCCCAGCGTAGAAACTTCCGTTCCCGTGATAGGTCAATTTTATTTATTGATGACTACTTTGATTTTTTTAAAAATGGATGCTCATTTAGAATTAATTTCTATATTAAAACAGAGTTTTGTATTTTTAGATTTGAATCATAATTTTCACAATATTAATTGGCAGGACCTGGTTTCTATGTTGGGTATTTTACTGGGCTTGGCATTAAAAATAGCATTGCCTTTGTTGACTTTATTATTAATAGTCAATATTGCATTTGGTTTAATGACAAAAATATCGCCACAATTAAATGTTTTTACTTTGGGGTTGCCTTTAACTTTATTAATTAGTTTATTATTTATTCTGATGGACATCCAAGATTTTAAAATTCAAGTGGATGGTATTTGGCAAAGAACGCGTGAATTATTAGAATTGGAATTTGTGCATGGCCGCTGACGATACTGAAGATCGCACAGAAGAGGCCACAGAGAAACGCCTGGAAGATGCAAAAACCAAGGGACAGGTTGTTCGTTCCAAGGAATGGGGTCATTTTATTTCCATGCTAAGTTCGGTTATTTTATTTTGGTTATTATTTGATGTGACGGGCGAAAAATTTCAAAAACTGACCCATTTTTTTTGGAAAATTAATTTCA
>JBJSZW010000155.1:0-6783 GCA_046090565.1 Gammaproteobacteria bacterium | reverse complement strand
TGTCGCTGCAATTCATATGAATCCCAAGGCTGTTTCTGCTGATAGAACAATCGAACTAATGAAACTAATGGACTGGAAGCAAGTATGCATCAAGCAATTTCTTGAACATACCAGCCAATTAAACGAAGAGGATTTTACCATCACTCCTTCCTTGATGCAATTTCTTTCAGAAGTGGAAAAACAATTGCGCAATGATCACTTGATTGTTAGAGCAATCAGATCTGTTAAGACAAAATATAAAATTGAAGTTCTACGAAGTTTTGAAATGCCAGAAGATTCTAAATGTGAATCTGACGTGATCTATATTGGTGTTGTATCCTCAGTGGATGGAAAAGAACCAATGTGTAAGTTAAAAGACATAAAATCTAATGTTATAAAACTATCAATATCAAAGATGCTTGAAAATAAATATTATTTCAGTAGCAATACACCTGATCATGAGACTAAAAAACAAGTAGAATCTAATTTAAAAAATTTACATAAATTATTGAATAATATTGCTTCTAAAACAAATCGTCTTCTTTATAAGCAAGAAACAGCGCTTTCAAAAATTGGAAAACAAACAAAAGCTAAGAGCGAATCAAACGGAGAAACTTTAAAATCAAAAAATCTAAGACTCAAAACACAAAATGATATTTCAACAGTGCGGCAATCTATTTTAGACACAGATCAATTAATAAAAGAACAACATTCGTCTTACCTTCAAGCAAGTCAAGAAATTATTTCAAAACTAAAAAAGCTCGTTACAGGAAGCGTCCCTTCTCTTTCTCTTCCAGGTAAATTCGATTACTTATCTCTAAGTTCTTATGCTCCAAATTCTATCCCTAAGGACATAACTGATTCCATTACAAGCCATGAAAAATTAACAGCTGAACACGAGAGTAAAATAAAAGGCTTAAAAGAAAAAAAGACTTTACATGAAAATTATATTCAAATACATACAAATCACTTTTCAAAGGCAATAGCTGCAATAATTTCAAAAAACTTAAGCGGACAAACAACTGCTATTAAAGAAAAGCTCATTTCCTTTATTCAAGATAACCCGGGCACTCTACATGGAACTAATTTTCAAATGTTAACGGAAATTAGAGAACTGTTAGAATCGAAGAAGCAACAGTTCTTATACGATAAAGAAAAACGTGACGCTATCGAAGCAATTATTAATGATTCCGCTTTTTTTGATAAAATTGAAGAGATTCTCGATAATTCCGATAGTTGTTTACCTGATTTTGGCAAACCAGAATTTTTAAGTTATATTATGGTTTATTTTGGATACCTTCGTGAATGTTTTTACGCTAGAAATCTTCTAAGCGTAGATGAGCCATGGGAATATGTTCGTAAAGAAGTTTTTGATTCAACAGAAAAACAACCTCACCAATTTGAACATGTTCCGAAGTTGGCAGGCCATTTCATTAAATTACTAAAGGCGACAAATCGTCTTCGCTCAATCTACAGCAAGGAATTAGAAGTATTCATAAAAAACAATCACGATCTTCTTTGCACTCAATATTTTAACTTAAGAGCCTGCCTAGAAAGAATGATTTCTTTTTGGAATAAACCGCTTGAAAAAAAAGGAGAATCGCAAGATCAAATCAATAAAAAGCTAGACTCTTACTACACACAACTAGAAGATTTAAATAAAGATTTTAATTGCCTTAATTTAAAATTTGATTATGAAGAAAGACGATACCATCGCAACCATATTAGCTGCCAAATTTTTATTTACTCAGAAGGCATTAAAATTTGCAACTCACCAAAAAAATCCAGCAATTACAATATTTTTATTATAAGAGATTCTGAATTAAAAATTACTAGCGTTTTAATAGATCCTAGTGGCGAGACAAAATTCGATGAAGAAGATTTTAAAAAAAAATTGGGTGAATGCATAACATTTGGTAATGAATCTTTATTAAAAAGTGCAGTTTATGATTTATGTATTGAAGAAGGCTATATAAAAGCAAACAATCTACCTAGAAGTATTTCTTCTGATTCTTTAGGAGCATTTCCGACTGTTCTAAACTCATATTTGAAACAAAACCCACCATCTTTTTCTGCTGAAATTGAAATCAAACAAACAATTGATTTATTTGCTAAAAGAACAATAAGTTAAGGAAATGAGAGAATGAAAACATCTTGGTTGATACGATTAATGGCTATTGTGATCGATGAAATGAATCACAAACCGACAAAAAATACACAAATTAAATCTCTGTTTGAGGAACTGTTTACTATAATTGATGGATTTTATAAATTAAAAGAAATTTCAAAATTAGATTCTTATATTTTTGAGATTTTAGTTCATTTTTGGCTAAAACCTAGATTACTTTTTATTACGAAAGGCGATCCTTTCTTCACAGAGCAGCACATTTTCTTTTCACCAGGACTCATTTCTAAAACTTTAAAACGTTTAGGTTTTAATGAATCTCATGCTTTAGAAAAGTTTTTTGAAATCAATGAAGTAGTTGATTCTATTTTCAAGGTGATTCACCACTCCGAAGTCAACTTAAGTACAATGGCCACCTTTGAAAAGTCGAAAGGACCTTTATCTACCATACTCAAATTTTTAGATATTCCCGACCGAAACTCTTTGTCTGTCACCTCTCGTAATTTTAGAACATCTATCTTTCCAAGAGAAAATAGAGATTTCACTCAAAGCTCTGTTTCATCTTTAGCTCCTAGAGGTTTGGCTTCTTCTTCTCTTTTTTTAAAAATTTTTAAATCACAACAACCTACTCTTCCACCACAGAAACCAAAAGAAGTTCTTGTTTGGACAAAAAGATGCCCGCCCTACATTCATTTTCAATTTAAAAATAAATTAACAGGTAAAGTAAAAGAAGGTTTTTTTGAAAATCCTGAGCTTTATAGAAAGATATCTGGTCCTCATCAATTAGATTTTCAATCTTATAAAAAATTGGAAGAATTTCTGGATTCTCGAGTAGAGATCAATCCTATTTTAATATCAAATACCATTCGATTTCAGAGTTTAGATATTCTTTCTCCAGAGCTTACAAAATATCTACTTAAAACTAATTCAAAACAAAATTGCGAACTACTAAAAAGTACTCTTAACGATCTTATGACTTTCATAGACATCAAGACAATAAGTGAAAATTCTAAACGATGCAAAATAGGCCTATTAAAAACGAATAATGCTGTTTTAAGTATTCTTATAAAAGATCTTTCAGGAATTCATGTTTATGCTCTAAATAAAGGATATAAAATACAAGAAATCTATAACAAACATCCACTTGAAGTTTTTGCAAAATTAATTGGAAAAGAAGATACAATCCAAAAAATAAAATTAAAAGAATATTTTTTCTCGGGATCAAACACCTCTAGTTCATTCAATATTAACGATGTTTTGGATAAAATTTCAGACGATCTATTTCATCAAGACTATAAAACAGCTAGTGTTGTTGCTTTAGAAGCCCTAAATGAATTAGAAACCCTCTTGAACAAAATTGAAGAAGAAAATAAAAAATTAAGATTTTCTTTGAAACTCTGAGTTTCTTAAAAAACAATCTTTGTAATTTTCAGAGCTTATCAGTGCAAATTCTTCGAAGCGAATGTTTAACAAATCTGCCAAATATTGGCCGACGTGCACGACATATTCCGGGAGGTTTTGCTTTCCCCGCATAGGCACAGGCGCTAAGTAGGGTGCATCTGTTTCTATTAATATTCTATCTTTGGGCACATATTTTGCGACTTCACGTAAATTTTCTGCATTTTTAAAAGTTACAATTCCTGAAAAAGAAATATAGAAATTAAGATCCAGGGCTTTTCTTGCAAAATCTAAACTTTCTGTGAAACAATGAATCACGCCACCTGTTTTATCTGCCTCATAAGATTTCAAATGAAAAAGAGTATCTGCCGCGGCTTCCCGGGTATGAATGATCAAGGCTTTGTTTAATTGTTTTGCAACGCTCACGTGTTTATAAAACCGTTCTATTTGGCTATCTTTTGAAACATTGTTTCTGTAGTAATCCAAGCCAGTTTCACCCAAGGCTACAACAGCCCTTTGATTGGCTGCGTTTAATAGTTCTTCTTCAATGGGTTCTTGTTCTACCTCATGATTGGGGTGAAGGCCTACAGAAATGTCTATGAATTCTTGAAATTCTGGCTTCAAATTTATGATTTTTAAAAGCACTTCGTGTTCTAATTCAGTAGATACCGTTAATAAACGCGAAACGCCCTTTTCTTTAGCGCTTTCAATCACCTGTTCTAGGCTGGTATTGTTGCAATCTAACAGTTGCAAATGACAATGAGAATCGATCCACATTTTGCATGCTCCTCTGGTCTGTGTACTCATACTACAAGATTAATCAGCTCCAGACAATAGTTCAATAATTACTCCAGGCAGAACGAATTTTACACAAATAATCTCTAAGTGCCAGGGCTTTTTCAAACTCTAATTTTTCGGCAAAATCCAACATTTTTTTCTCAATAGAATTCAAATATTGACCTAATTTTTTTGGATTGTTTAAGATTTTAGATAATGCTTGTTCAGACAAGACCCCTAAATCTTCAGCCTTGTTTTTGAATTTTTTGCCTTTGTTTTTACCTATGCCTGAATCAAATTCACCAGAAAGATCTAAAATATTTTTTATAGGCTTAATAATGGTTTTAGGCTGAATTTGATGTTCTGTGTTATAGGCTATTTGTATCGCGCGAC
This sequence comes from Gammaproteobacteria bacterium, assembly GCA_046090565.1. Lineage (GTDB taxonomy): Bacteria > Pseudomonadota > Gammaproteobacteria > UBA6186 > Azoamicaceae > JBJSZW01. The sequence goes on along the minus strand of JBJSZW010000155.1, from coordinate 2,111 downwards.
GCCTTTTGGTTTCATCCATGGCTTTTTGCATGGATGCGGTGATTTTATCTGCATACAAAATCACCTGGCCATTGGCATTTCGAGCGGCCCGCCCCATGGTTTGAATCAAAGAACGTTCTGAGCGCAAAAAGCCTTCTTTGTCTGCATCAAAAATGGCCACCAGGCTTACTTCTGGCATATCTAGACCTTCTCGTAATAAATTAATACCCACCAAGACATCTACCACACCCTGCCTTAAAGCTTTAATAATCTCCAAGCGTTCTACTGTATCAATATCCGAATGCAGGTATTTGACTTTTATTTTGTATTCTGAAAGATAATCGCTTAAATCTTCAGCCATTCTTTTCGTTAAAGTGGTAATCAATACCCGTTCATTAAGCGCCACTCTTTTGTGAATTTCGGATAAAACATCTTCAACCTGGGTTGCAACGGGTCGCACTTCTACCAAGGGATCCAGCAGCCCCGTAGGCCGGACTAACTGTTCAACAACCTGGCCTTGCGCTTTTTCCAATTCGTATTGCCCAGGCGTTGCGGAAACATAAACAGTTTGGGGTTGTAATTTTAGAAATTCTTCGAATTTCAACGGTCTGTTATCTAAGGCTGCTCTTAGACGAAAACCATAATTCACCAAATTGGATTTTCTTGAAAAATCCCCCTTGTACATCGCTCCCAATTGTGGAATAGTCGCATGCGATTCATCCACAAATAAAATAGCATCTGGGGGCAAATAATCCATTAACGTAGGTGGCGCTTCACCAATACCCCGGCCAGACAAATAACGTGAATAATTTTCAATGCCATTACAATAGCCGATTTCTAGCATCATTTCCAAATCATAGAGGGTTCTTTCGCGTAAACGCTGAGCTTCTATTAATTTATTTTGATTTTCAAAAGCGAGTACTTCTTCTTTCCAATCTGTTTTTATAATTTCTATGGCTTTTAATATTTGTTCTCTTGGGGTGACATAATGGCTTTTTGGAAAAATAGTTACGCGGTTTATTTTTTCTGTGGTTGCCAAATTTTTATTCAATAGAGGATCAAAATAACTGATTTTTTCCAATTCATCATCGAACAATTGCAAACGAATGGCCTTGCTATCAGAATCTGCGGGAAAAATATCGATGACATCGCCACGCACACGGTAGGTACCTCGACTAAATTCTAGGTCATTGCGTGTGTATTGTAATTCTGTCAGCTTTTTCAATATCTGGCGATCTGGGTACTGATCCCCCACCCTTAATTGCAAGACCATAGACAAATAAGCGCTGGGATCCCCCAAACCATAAATGGCAGAAACGGTTGCCACGATAATACAATCTCGACGTTCTAGAATGGATTTGGTAGCAGAGAGCCTTAATTGATCAATTTGTTCATTAATGGCTGAATCTTTTTCAATGTAAGTGTCTGAAGCGGGCACATAGGCCTCTGGCTGATAATAATCATAATAAGACACAAAATATTCCACTGCGTTTTTTGGAAAATACTCCCGCATTTCACCATACAATTGTCCTGCAAGTGTTTTATTGTGTGCCAAAATCAAGGTCGGCCGATTTAAGTTTTCAATAATTTTGGCCATTGTAAAGGTTTTGCCAGAGCCTGTTACCCCCAAAAGCACTTGGTGAAGGCTTCCTGCTTCCAAACCCTCTAAAAGCTTGGCAATGGCCTGGGGTTGATCACCCGCTGGCACATAGCTTGCTGCTAATTCAAACATTTTTTTATTTTTCTTTGTCTCTGTTTCTGTATCCATTGTTCTCATCTAACACGATTAGGCGCTATTACACTCATTTAAATTTTTGACCTATAGAGATAGGTTAGTTCCCTTCCTTTATAAAGAGCTATCTTTTAATTAGAAGCTGACCCAACAAAAAACCAATTTTATTTACAATTTACAACATCATACCATGATGCGCGAGGAATTGATTTATTTTTTCTATGGCTTCCCTAGAAATGCACATCCCATGGCCATTATGTGTAACTAAGTATAGGAAAAAATGTATCACAAAATCTATGCTTCTTAAACTAGAAGAAATCTTAAATCAGTTATGTGAACAATGGGAGTGCAGGTTGCTAGAATTCAATGGTGAAACAGATCATGTCCATTTACTGCTTAG
>JBJSZW010000154.1:0-7422 GCA_046090565.1 Gammaproteobacteria bacterium | reverse complement strand
CCTAACCTATGGCGCTCAAAATTAAAACCTTCTGGCTTCGCGACAGGTTTATTTTTCGAATAAATTTCGTATTTTTCTTGAGCTATTTTTAAATCTCTTGGATCGCAGCCTTCAAATAGATAACCTGCCTCTAGGGCCTTGACTATCCAAGCATTGGTTTTGGAAGCCTGTAAAAAGGCTGGCAAGTGCTCTAAGGCTTTGTGTTTTAAAAGTTCGGCTTGATTGGCTTGGCTTAAAGCCGCTTGTAAATTAGCTCCCTTGCTAATTAAAAACTGGGCCAAGGGCAGATGCCCTTTTTGCAGGGCTATTTTTAGGGGACTATTGTAGCTTGTATTGATAGGCAGGCCGAGGTTTATAAAAAATTCAACCCAGTCTTGTTTATTATGCGCCACAGATTCTGAAAGCAGGGGCCAATAAGGATGCAAATGCAGGCCTTCAAGGTTTTGACTTAATCTCAGCAGGGCCTGAAATCTAGGAATACTGCCTGATGTTATTATATAATAGGCCAGACTATGACCAAAATCGGTTTTATAACTCGGGAGCATTTTATTGATTTTTAAGCTTTGTAGTAAATCTACATTGCCTGTTCGGCAGGCATTATGCGAGCCCCAGGTTTTAGACACAAATTGCTGAATTTTCGTTTTTAAAGGTTCTTTGACATCCGTATTCAAGGCTTTGTTACTGGGATTTTTACGCTGCCAGTAGGCCCCTTCTTGGGCTAATAAGTAGAGGCTTAAGTCTTCTTTGTTTTGGGCAACTGCAGATTCTAGAAGGCCATTTTTCCAATCTGTTGCAGAGAAACTTGCAGTTTCTTTGAGGATGTATTCCCAGTTGATGAGCTTGTTGTTAAAAATGCTTAAGAGCCTGGATAATTCAGGCAATAATAAGTTTAATTGTTCTGGTTTTTTTAGAGCTTTTAGGGATTTTTTTAAGTTCAGATAATTTTCAAAAAGCGCCTGGTAGCGGGGGTTTTTAAGGCTGGAGAGTTCAGACAGGGCCTTTGGTAAATCAGCCCCCATGCTCAAGAGCTTGATGCACAAATATTCATGCCCATTATAAAGAGCTAGTTTCAAATAATCTTGTTTTTTAGATTCTGGAATTTCCAGACTTAAGATTTTTTCTGGATCGTCTTTTAAGTTCTTAAACTGACTTAAGAAATATGACTGTTCTGCAAAACCAATCGTTTTAAAAGAAAACATAATAAACTGATACTCCTAGTGACTCGCACTGAAAAACAATAACCCAAATTAAAATAAAACTCGCTACCCAAACGGATTGGTAGCAACAACTATTTTCAAACTTAGATTATTTGAGCACAGAGAGAACGAAAATGCAATACGTCAAGTTTTGTTACTTAACTTAATAAGTTTTAAGGAAGAGCGTGCCTGAGCGCAGCAAGTTTATGGACCACAACAAAATATTTGTATGGAAAGCTATTAGGCAACCCATTGTTTCAAAAATTGTTCGTAGCAGAGCAAGCCTCGGCTTTGGCTTTGTTTGTTTTTTTTATGATTAAAAAATAACTGATCGATATCTTTTAATTTAGCGTCTAGGGGGATAAAATCTCCAGAAACATAATCTGGATACTGTATTTTTAAATCTTCTAATATTTTCTTATGTAAATTCAATCGAAAATCAACACAAACGGGCAAAATATGCTTGGCTTTTTTAAGGCCCTGCCCCCTTTCAATATTCGCCAAATTAGCCAACATTCTGGGCAGAGCATGCAAAGACAAGGGCTCTAAATACAAAGGAATGATCACACGATGCGCTGCAACCAGGGCATTCACCAATAAAACCCCTGCATAAGGGGGGCAATCGATCAGCACGTGATCAAAATCACGCAATTCAGATAAAAAGTTCTGTAATAACAAACCCATTCCTGTTTTAATGCCCTCTTTTTCAATCAAAGACATGGTATAATGGGCTGGTAAAAGAGATAAATTCTCTTTAATGGGCATGATTTTTGGTTTTTGCTGATTAACCAATGCAAAAAAACTGTACTCTTTATGCTGACTGAGTTCTTGGTTTAAAATAATATTTGTTAAAGAAGATTGAGGATCCATGTCTAGCAATAGAACTCGCTTACCAGATTCAGCCAAAATTTTCCCCAAAGCTAAACTCGTAGTTGTTTTACATGCCCCTCCTTTTTGATTCGCGATTGCTAGAATTTCCATATTTTTATCCTTTTTATCCCTATTCTATGGTATACCATTGTTTTTTGAGTAATTCTGTGGTGCGACTATCGTTTTTCTCTACTATTATAGACACTCGCCTGTTTTTATTCCTGCCCTCTCGGGTTCTATTGTCTGCTATAGGAAATTGTTCTCCATAACCCACCGCAGAGAGCCTATAAGCACTCAAACCATTGTTTTCTAAGAGACGCACCACCGCAGCGGATCGCGCTGCAGACAAATCCCAATTGGAACGATAATAATCATTTTGAATAGGAACATTGTCTGTAAAACCTTCAATTCGAATAAAATATTTGCTCTCTTTTAAAGAAATTGCAACGCCTTTTATTATATTTCCTGCACCCTCTAGCAAAGTTGCACTGGCAGGCTCAAACAACAAACCTGAATTGATTTGAATTTCAACCCAATCTGCATTTTCTTGTACTGATATTAAATTATCTTCTATCAAACCCTGTAACTGTTTATTTAATTCCTGTCGAATATTCTCCAAAGCCGCTTCATGGGGGGGTTTAGTTTCCCCAACCGTTGATGCATTTTTTCCAACGCTCAGAGGATTGATATTTTTAGGCGGACCTGTAAATGCAGCTTCCAAAGATTGTGTGAGCACTTTATATTTACCTTCATTAATCGAAGATAATGAATACATTACCACAAAAAATCCAAACAAAAGCGTAATAAAATCTGCATAGGAAATTAACCATCTTTCGTGATTGAAACGCTCTTGGTGTTTTTTCTTACGAGACATTTAATCTATCCTATACTTATATGGTTTTTGATAATTTTAATTCGATAATTTTAGGATTTTCCCCTTGAGCGATGGCCATGAATCCATCGATGTAAAAATTATAATATTCTTGTTGTTTTGTTATAAGACGATTCAAACGATTGGCAATTGGCAAAAATATTATATTGGCCAAAGCCACCCCATAAATCGTTGCAACAAAAGCAACCGCAATACCCCCTCCCAGCTTGGAAGGATCTCCTAAATTTCCCATCACATGAATCAAACCCAGTACGGCGCCTATGATGCCAATCGTAGGACAATAGCCCCCAGCACTTTCAAAAACTTTTGAAGCCAAAACATATCGACTTTCTCGGCTTTCTAAATCACTTTCTAAAATACGCCTGATGTTTTCTGGCTCACCACCATCGATTAATAATTGCAAGCCTTTTTTGGTGAACAAATCTTTTTCCGTTTCCAAAATAACTTCTAAACCTAATAAACCTTCTTTTCTGGCCATATTGCTCCAATCAATTAATTTTAAAATCGCTTCTTTATTGTCTATCGGCGGAGGACTGACAGTCCAAAGTAAGAGCTTCATGGCTTCTTTTAAAATACTGGTCGGTGTTTCCACAATCACAGCACCCATCGTGCCACAAAGAACTATCAAAATAGCTGGTAAATTAAGCAAAGTATTAGCATGACCACCCTCTAAGTGTTGGCCCAACAAGATTGCCCCAATGGCTACAATAACCCCGACTAAACTAGAAAAATCCATAATTTTAACAAAAAGTTTGTGTTAAATGTATCCCTATTTCATTGATGTCCAATATTTCATCCACCACCCCCGCTTCCACTGCTGCAGAAGGCATCCCATAAACCACACAACTGGCTTCATTTTGAACCCAAATTGTATTTCCTTTTTCTTTTAAGGCCTTACACCCCTCTTTTCCATCGCTCCCCATACCCGTTAATATAATTCCTAAAGCGTTTTGTCTATACACATTGGCTGCGGATAAAAAAGTAACATCGACTGAAGGGTTATAGAGTTGTTTTTTTGTTTGATCCACAAAAACAGAAATCTTTGTTTGGTGACCGTAAGGTGTAAAAATCAACTGTTTCCCGCCAGGAGCCACATAGCCATGTCCGGGTTCTAAGAGATCACCATCACTGGCTTCCTTAACGGGAATATTGCCCAGAGTTGTCATTCTTTCTGCAAAAGCTTTTGTAAAAGTAGCAGGCATATGTTGAATCATGATCACTGGAACTGGAAAGTTTTTAGGCAATTTGGTAATCACATTTTGAAGCGCCATTGGCCCTCCGGTTGAAGTGCCAATCAACACGACTTGAATTTTATTATTATTTTTGCTTAATTTTATTTTGTTTGTTTCTAGTGCTGCTGTTTTTCTAGATAACCAAGCTTTCCGTTTGGCAACTAGTTTGATACTGGAAAATAATTTATTTTTTAACTCATCTATTTTACTTAAGTCATTGCTTTTGGCAATAAAATCTAAAGCACCTGCATCCAAAGCTTCTAGCGTTTCTTTGGCACCTTTATGTGTTAAAGAAGACAGCATAATAATAGGCGTTGGCTTGACGGACATTATTTTTTTTACCGAACTAATTCCATCTAGAACAGGCATGTTGACATCCATGGTAATAACATCTGGATCCAACATCTTTGTTTTTTGGATCGCATCTTCACCATCATTGGCCTTGCCGATGACCTCCAATTCTGGATCTTGGCTTAATAATTCTGAAATTCTTTTTTGAAAAAAGATAGAATCATCCACCACCAAAACTTTTATTTTGAGAGGCAATGTTGTATTCATCATTGTGCTCATCAATTAGGCCGACCTTTTTGCGTAACGCTTTAATAAACCAGGCACATCCAAAATCATTGCAATTCGACCATCTCCTGTAATCGTTGCACCAGCCATGCCCGGCGTGCCTTGTAACATATCTCCCAAAGATTTAATCACCACTTCCTCTTGTCCCAATAAACCATCCACAACAAAACCTACTCTTTGAGTTCCCATAGATACAATCACCACATGCGCCATGTTATCATCTGGGCGATTTCTAGAACTGCCATGGTTTAACCAATCGCTTAAATAAAACAGAGGCACTGCTTTTTCACGAATAACGACTACCAATTGCCCATCTACTATATTTGTTTTTCGAATATCCAAATGGAAAATTTCATTCACTGAGGTAAGGGGTAAAGCAAAAGTTTGATCGCCAACAACCACCATGAGCGTGGGTAAAATGGCTAAGGTCAAAGGCACTTTAATGCTGATTCTAGTGCCCTGTCCTTTCACAGAATCAATGTCCACCGTACCGTTTAACTGTGAAATTTTTGTTTTCACCACATCCATACCTACGCCACGGCCCGAAACATCCGAAATTTGATCTTTGGTAGAAAAACCAGGTAAAAAAATAAGATTAAAACATTCTTTAGCATCTAAACGTGCAGCCACATCTTGATCCATCAAGCCTTTTTCAACCACTTTTTGCCTTAATACTTCGTGATCCATTCCCTTACCATCATCTCTAATAGAAAGCAAAATATGATCACCCGCTTGTTCAGCGGCCAATAAAATTTTGCCAGCCCTAGGCTTGCCTGCTGCGAGCCGTTCTTCTGGATTTTCAACCCCATGATCAACCGAGTTACGCACCAAGTGCACCAAGGGATCCGATAGGGCTTCCACTAAATTTTTATCTAAATCTGTTTCTTCACCTTCCATGTCTAAAACTACTTCTTTTTTCAAGTTACGCGCTAAATCTCGTACCACGCGAGGGAATCTACCGAATACTTTCTTGATAGGCTGCATGCGGGTTTTCATCACTGCCATCTGTAAATCAGCAGTTACGACATCTAAATTTGAAACCGCTTTGGACATGCCTTCGTCATTGGTATCGCCTTTTAACTTGACCAAACGATTTCTGACCAAAACCAATTCACCCACCATGTTCATGATTTCATCCAGGCGGCTGGTATCCACACGCACGGTGGTCTCTGCTGCCAATTCTTTTTCTTTGTCTTTGTTGTCTTTATTATCTTTTAATTTGTGATCATCGTCGTGGTGAGCAGCTGGGGCCGCAACTGGTACTGGCTTGGGCATAGCTACTGGCAGTGGTTTCGGTGCTGCCGCTACGGCTTGAGCGACAGGGCTTGACGCAGAAACAACGACCGGCTTTAGTGGTGGAGCAGGTTGCGGAGCGCTTACTTTTTTGGGCCCAGAACCTTGCAGTTCATCCAGTAAATTTTCGAACTCTGCATCCGTAATCAAATCATTACTGCTACCAGCCGCAGGCGTTACAGGTTTAGGGGCAACGGCTGTTGGGGTAACAGCAACTGGTTTGGGTGGAATCGTTTTGGCTGGTCCTGCATTGCCCTGTAGGGCATCTAAGTATTGCTCAAATTCATCGTCTGTGATCAAACCATCTCCACCACCAGAAGCTGCAATTTTTACTGCTGGATCTGGAGCCGAAGCAGGAACAGGAATAGGAGCGGCAACAGGAGCGGCCATTGGTGTTGTGGGAGCAGCAGCTACTGCTAGTTCTTCTTCTAATTCTTCTAAAATAGATTGGGGTTTTGGTTTTTCAGCCGTATGTGCTGCGGGCGCTGGCGCTGTCCCCCCTAAATATCCACCTGCGGCTAAAATAGTTAATTGCTCTATCAATATTTCTGGTGCTTTGTCTGGATTATTGCCTTCTCGTATTTTAGAAAACATATCATTCACGCAATCTAATGTTTTTAAAACGACATCCATTAAATCCGGATCAACTGAACGCTTTCCCTGTCTTAATAAATCGAAAACATTTTCCGCCACATGACAAACTTCTACTAAATTGGTCAGTGATAAAAATCCAGCCCCCCCTTTCACAGTGTGAAAACCACGAAAAATAGCATTTAATAAATTATTATCTGAAGGATTAGCCTCTAGCTCTACCAATTGCTCAGAAAGCGTTTCTAAGATTTCACCAGCTTCCACTAAGAAATCTTGTAAAATTTCGTCATCAACACCTGATAAAGCCATTTTCTTGTCTCCCCTTAAAATCCAAGACTCGACAGTAAATCATCCACTTCGTCTTGTCCTGACACTTTATCTGCCGTTGATAAAGATCCTGGTCCAGAATCAATTTTATTGCTTGATTCATCTTGCTTTGATAATCCGAGAGAAATAGCCTGCGTTGCTGTTTGTTCTGTTTTTACTTGACCTGCCATTAATTTTTCAACGCTAGATAAATCAACCACATGTTGTTCCGTAATTTTCCCAGCTTCTGCAGTAATAACCATTAATTTGAGTAATTTTCTTTCAAAATCAGTCACTATTTCTATTACTTTTTTAATCGATTGACCTGTTAAATCTTGATAATTTTGAGCCAATAAAATTTCCTGTAATTTTTTATGAATATCTGAAGAACTTGAATTAACCAATCCCAAATACTCCCCTACTTCATTGTATAAAACTCTAAAATCTCCAGCCGATAACTCTCTAC
>JBJSZW010000153.1:0-5157 GCA_046090565.1 Gammaproteobacteria bacterium | reverse complement strand
TTAAAGATTTTTTCTTAAAATCTAGAATAAATAATTCTATCTCATTAATTCCTGATTTATAAAATAAATTTATTTCATGATTATTCTTTATGGTCGCAAAATCGTAAAATTCACAATTATCTTTATTTTTTTTTACTATGGTAAATCCATGATGTATTCCAAAAATTTCCCTAGCGTCAATACCTACAACATTATCTTCTTTTATTGCTTTTTCATCCCAAATGATTTTTTGATTTTCATAAAAATCAAATTTTTTATTGTCAAACCATGCTATTTTGTAATAAGAATTTTCATAAAAATGCCTTGTCCAACCTATGTTAGTACAAAGATTTATTCTTTTTCCATCTTTAAATAACTTCATGTATCTGAAAAAATTTAATCTATATCTTTCAAGAAAATTAGAGCAAACATTTAAAACATCTTCTGAAAGAGATAGGTTTGCATCAGACCTTCCAATAAATTCCATAATAGCCTCTAGTGCGAATCAAGCTTCAATAGCAATATATTTGATCCTTCTATTTTTTTATTGATAACTAAAAACCCATTAACACAATTATCATTAATAATTTTTAAAACTTTTTTATAATTATCAATACCAATTGAATCTGGGATTACTAATATAAAAATTTTTATTTTTTCAAAAGGAGCTATTTTTTTATACCTATTTATATGATTCAATATTTTATTTGTGTTATATTCTATCTCACGATTAAGATCCCATTCAGGAGCACCCCATACTTTATCATAAACATAATCCGAATAATCATTTAATTTAATTAATACTTTCTTGCATTCGGATGCTGATGGGTCAAAAACTTTGTTAAATCTGAATTTATCTCTTTTAGAAGATTTATCAAGTATATTATTTATTTTTTTTATAAAATCATATTTTAAATCTTTTGACAACCTAAATATTTCAATATGTATTTCCGCGACAACTTCTTGTACAGAAAAAAAATCTTCGCCATTTTTAGGCGTTTTATCTCCTTCGTAATGATTAATTCTTCTTGCTAACTTTCCAGATAAAAATAGTAATGTATTTAGGCTCCCATTACCACTAATACTAGTTAATATACTTTTAACATCATTACAGAAACCAACATTTTTATATTGCTCACTAAGGTTAGAGCAATATTGATTAGCTATACAAGTACTTATAATAAAAATATCAGTTAATTCGTTAGAAGAAGATTCATTATCTTGCTGATAACAAGCACTAGCAAATTCACCCAGTTCCTCCATTAATCTTGCCAATGCAGATAATGGCCTCCAATACCCACCTAATGATCTAATACTAAGATCTATTTTTTTTTGTATTTGAGATATTAAATTTTTAGACAAAACTATCACCCATTTTCGATTTTTTAAAGCCTGTTAAAAATAAACCTGTTATAAGCATAATTAATATTAACAAAAAACCATTTTTATAATTTTGAGCGGAATAAATTAACTGAAATGACTTATCTGTTTTTAAATTAAAGTTAACTAACGCCCCAAATATTGGTTGAAAAATAGCGCCAGCTAACATAATAGAACAAGCAGCAATCGACTCAGCGATACCTACATTTTCATTATTTCGATTAGCCATTACTGGATACACGCAGACGTGAGCACTAGTACCAAAACCTATCAAAAAGAAACTTAAAGTAGTCATGTATATGTTGCCACCCATAAATACAATCTCATACATAATAGAAAGCAATACTATCAGGTAACCGCAAAAAAACGAATTAAATTTACCACGATTTTTGTCAACTCGATCATGTAAAAAACCAAAAAAAGGCGATCCGACTAAAATCCCTAAGTATATAAAAGTATTAACTATTGATGAAAATAAATGGCTTACTTTATAAGTCTGCTCAATATAAAGACTCCCAATTAAAGATCCTATTAAAAAAGTTGGCAAATTCAGAAATGCCGCATAAATACAGATTGAGATATTCTTTTTTTTAAACAAAACATTTCTTGTTTTATTTAAAATTTCTTTAATGAACAATTTATTTTCTAAAAACTTTTCTTTAGAATGATTTTTTTCATCCACGAAACAAAAAATAAGAATCAATATAATTAACCCAACCAAAGAATCTATTTGAACAGCAGTTCTCCAACCAAAACTACTAACCAAATATGAAAATGGAGCTTGAGATATCACCCCACCCAATATGCCTACGGACACAACCACTCCTGAAACGAGACCAGATTTTTTATTAGAAAACCACTGTGATATTAACTTCATAGATGAAATTAAACACAATGGACCAGCTCCAATACCAACAAGTCCCCTAGATAATGCAAGCGAATAAAACCCATTAGAAAATGAAAAAAAAATTGTACCAATCACAGAAATAGCCATAGAATATATCATTAATTTTTTTACTGAAAAAACATCTAAAGCGATCCCTGCTGGAATCAATAATAAAACAGTCCCATAAAAATAAACCGATGATATCAAACTCAACTCCAATGTGTTTATATTGAAATCCACCATTAAAGGTTTATCCAAGATATTATACATATTAATTTGAAAGTATTCGAAAAAGAAAAACAATGAAGCACATATACAGACCACCCAAGATTTTTTACTATCTATATTCAACATAAGAAATCTCTGATTTTAAATGCATACGGGATGAGCTTTGATAGTAATAATTCTTTTATACAACCGTTAGATAATGCTAAGTATACAATTGTTTCGTCATTTGAAAATTCAGATATCTTTTGAAGACATGCACCACATGGATAACAATATTTATCACTTGATCCACTGGTCACTAGTATCGCCTTTATTGAACTAAAACCGCCAGCGATCATTGCTGATATTGCAGAAGCCTCGGCGCAGAGAGTATTTCCGTAAGAAGAATTTTCTACATTACAGCCAGAAAATATTTGATCTCCATCGGTTAATATTGAGGCACCAACATTAAATTTAGAAAACGGCGCATATGATTTATCTCTAACCATTAGTGCTGCTTTAAACATTTTTTCTTTAATCATTTCTAGTACCTATAAAGAATTATTTACATTAATCTACACATGGATTTTTCTGAAAACTCAGAAAATGGCAATGTGTTTTTTTTATGTTTCATATCCCACCATTTTAAATAAAAACCACTTTTGTTTTTTATTGGAATATATCTATTAGCTTCCAAATCTGGTGATTTATAATCCATGTTATTTTTACTGAAAATTGATTTGACCATGTCATGCATTCTCTTTCTCTTATCACAATCAGAACCTAAGTGTCTGTAGAAAGATAGTTTTGGTTGAAAAATCAGAAAATATAACCGTGGATCATCGAAATACCTTGTGCTATTTTTATTGTAGCAGGAGGAGAATACACTTAAGAAAAATTTTTCTTCACAAAGCTTTAGTCTCCAATTTGGCGTTTCAATATCATCAGCCATTTTATTTGAAACTCCTTGACTGTAAAGAAAATTAAATATTTTATTTACAGCCAAACAAATTTGAACCTCACTTGCAAATAAATTGTTTTTTATAGCTATAACAAAAGCGTCTAATTTTAGTTTCTCCATAACCCTTATAAATATAAGGATGCCTTTTAATATTTTTTTTAAATCAAATTCATCTAATTTATCAGAACAATATAAATATTTAACTTTAGAAATTTTTGCATATGGACAATGGGTTTTATCCGTTATTTTCTTAAATTTTTCTTCAATATCTTTATCTCGATTAAAACAATCATCGAATATACTTTCTACAAACAAATTCATGGCCCCCAAAAAAAAATTCTAATCTATTTATAACATAAATCTCATACTTTAATCAATTTTTTCTTTTTCATGATTTCGTCGAAAATCTCTTTTTTGTCATCACTTAATTCACCTCTTCTTTGACTTATCATTTCATCAATACCGCCATGAACGCAATGAGGAGTCAATCTATCAATTATCAATAGACCGCACAAATGGTCAATTTCGTGCTGCAAAACTCTGCCATAAAATCCTGTTTCAATCGTTGAAAAGGATTTTCCTGATTCGTCTTGATATTCTAGCTTAATCGAATTATAGCGTCTGACCTTTCCTGCCTTTGAAGAAACAGAATAACAGAATTCGTAGTCCATACTGAAACCATCGCTCTCAATCCCTTGGTACCTTGGATTAATCAAAACATGCATTGGATAGCATTTTGAATTATCCCTTAACAGACATGCACTTTTTGGAATATAAATCGCAACTATTTGAAGGTTAATTCCAACTTGGGGAGCAGCCAAACCAACTCCTTCAAGTTGATACAATTCTGATTTCATTTTTTCGATTAAATCCAAAGCGGGCTCAGTGAGCGGAAATTTAACTTCCGAAGATTTTGATTTTAAAATTTCTTCGCAACCGGCCTCTATGTTAAAGATCTTCATTCTCTGAAATACGCTAGACATGGATTAATTCCTATATTTTATCTTTCATTCTAAGGTGGCGACCCTTTTAATCTAGAAGCAACAAAAGGAAAAAATGTTAATCTATCCACAAACCAATTTGGTTTTAGATCAGAGCTTTTTAAAAGATCATCAAAGCAAGGCTCTTTCTCTGCTTGATTCCTTTTCCCAATGATTCTTTCCATATTGCCGGTTAAAACCAATAATGAATCAATTCCAGCCTGTTTAGCACCTAATATATCGGTTTCTAGTGTGTCGCCTATCATTAGGACTTTCGACTGATCTTTGACTGTAATTTGATTAAACAAAAAATCAAAAATATTCTTCTGAGGTTTCCCGTAGACAAAAACCTCACCACCCATTTGACGGTATCTTTCCGCTAAAAATCCAGAACAATATCTATTTTTTGAGCCATGGATTACCACTTTGTCTGGATTAGAACATACCATAGGTTTTTTTAGCACTAACATTTCTTTAAAGATGAGATCGTGCTGCAACAAATTTTCGCCCTCATCGAAATAGGCGGAACAAAGCACGTAGTCCGCATCAGCGACAGTCTTAACCTCTTCAGCTTTGATTCCATTTAAAATATCTTGGTTTCTATTCGCTCCTAAATGGTACAGCTTTGAGCCCAGCTTGGAAAAAACTTCGTCCTTTTCTTTGGTTTGTATTTGATGTCTAACCACATCTCCAGACGTGATCATTTTAGCGCCATCAATATTAATACCGAAAGATTTTAATTTTGAGTATATGACTGAGCTTGG
>JBJSZW010000152.1:0-3645 GCA_046090565.1 Gammaproteobacteria bacterium | reverse complement strand
ATTAGCTCAATCCTTGATTTAGCGAATTGTTTTTTAGAACAACTAGCTTAACGTATTTCAGGCCAATTTAAAATTGGGCTGTTTGTGTCCGTAACCCCTACACCGCCTTAATGGTATAATTTAATTTATGCAACAACGCCCAAAAAATCACGAAGAGAGATGCCAGGAATAAACTCTGTAATGGCAAAATGATGCCCTTCAAGTTCGCCAACGTAATGTGTTAGCGGTACTGGCACAGTTTCTTTTATTCATGCGGCTAATTTTTGTTCTCTGTAGGCCGCATCTTTGTCGCGCAAATAAATACGCAAAATCAGCGGCTGGCTTTCATTTTCCAGCTGAATTTTAATGTTGAGATTGGCACAGCCACCAGCAATCAATTCACTTGAGATAAGTTTTTTATCAGGATAAGCAAGGCGCACCATTTTCTCATGCCAGCCTTCTGGCAGCTGGTATCCGACACTTGTTTTCTCCCAATCAACCTTAAACATTACAAGCTCCGCTTTAAAAAGATGCAGCTGGAATTTTGCGTATAGCCCGGCCTATCAAAATCACTTACGTATCCTAACTTTTCATAGAATGTTTTAGCACCCTGAAAACTCATCGTGGCAACGGTTGCCATAGAACATCCTGACCTGCGGCCATAATCATGAACAGCTTCCATCAGTTGATGCCCAAAACCATTCTTGCGGTGATCGGGATGTACCCACAATTGATCGGTATAAATACTACCGAAAATCACACTGCCATTGCATCCCGCAATAATTTGGTTCTTCTCATCCATGTCCGACGAAGCTTTAGCGTAGGCGGATCGTATAAAGAAGGCGAAAGGATGGGCTTCGCCGAATTCAGGTGTCTCTTGATTAATTTTCTGGGTTAGAAAATCAATGTCTGCGCTTGCTGGGGTAGATATGTATTGAATATTTACTGAAGATTTCATACTTCATCCTCCGTTTTTCTTGTGCCGCCGAAGCTCGTTTCGAGCGAAGGAGTATCATCACCCAAAAAGCCACCAACTTGGGCATCCCATAAGTGTTTATAAAGCCCTGCTTTTGCAAGAAGTTCACTGTGGGTGCCATCTTCTACGATCTTGCCTTTATCAAAAACCAGAATTCGATCCATATGAAGTAAGGTCGATAAGCGGTGAGCAATGACGATTGTGGTTTTGTTTTGCATCAGCTCCCACAAAGATTCTTGGATCAAGCTTTCTGTCACTGAATCAAGTTGGCTCGTTGCTTCATCAAGGATAAGGATTGGTGCATTTTTGAGAATTGCTCTGGCTATGGCTATGCGTTGGCGCTGGCCACCTGAAAGTTTGACGCCTCGTTCGCCAATGAGTGAGTCATAGCCTTGGGGTAATGTGGAGATAAACTCATGCGCATGAGCTTTTTTAGCAGCTTCAATGACTTCTTCATCGGTGCTATTCGCTCGGCCATAACGAATATTTTCCATCAAGCTTCTATGAAACAATGATGGATCTTGGGGAATCATAGCGATATTTTCTCGTAAACTATCTTGAGTTACATCCCTGATATCCTGACCATCGATTAAAATAGCGCCATCGGTCACATCATAAAGCCTTAGGATCAAATTAACGAACGTCGACTTACCACCTCCTGAATAACCAACAAGCCCAACTTTCTGACCAGCTTTAATTTCTATAGATTTATTTTGAAAAAGAGGTTCTGTACCTTTGTAATGGAATTTGACGCTGTCGAATGTGATTTTGCCTTGTATGCAGTTTAAGGCTGTAGTATCAGCTTTATCCTGAATTTCCAGGGGCACAATCAGTGATATGAGACTCTGCTTACATTTACCCGCAGCTTTATTAAAATGATCAACTTCAGACATTAGAAACCAAGTCATATGACCGGTTTCCATAGATAAACCAAGAATAAGAGCAAAATCGCCGATTGTAACTAAACCTTTGCCATATAACTTGACCAGTGCAAAAACTGTAAAGCCCATCATTAGGAGTAAGCGCTGCAATCCCAGAAGTATTAACGCAGATCTCAATCTTCTCTCCAGCTTGCTCTAATTCAGCAAAGCAACTTTTTACGGATTGTTTGTCTGATACATCCATTTGGATTGCTCTGGCGTTATTAAGCTTAAGCGCTAAGGTCTTTAGCTTATCAATCCTGCGAGCGACCAAGATCACACGTGCGCCTGCAGCAGATAGAGAGCGGGCAAATTGCTCCCCAAGACCACTGGAAGCCCCGGTGATGATGGCTGTTTTCCCATGTAAATCAAAAAGTGTTGTCATTTTATTCAATTCCAAAATTATTTTATTGCCCCTTGTGTGCAGCTTTATCTTGACATACTTTGCTGTTTTATGCAAATATATTCTGTGTGTAGACAGTATGTTTTATACAAAATAATTGTTAAGAGGAGATCATTTACATGTATCAGCACAGAGTTACCATCAACCAACAATATGCACCAAGCAATTAACTGGAGAGTCATACAATGAAAAAGTCATCAAAAACGAACTGGATCAACATGAACGAAGTGTCAGGCTTCTTGCTCTATTCTGCTTATTTTGCCTGGAAGCGCAAGATTGAAAGTACTCTTTTACCTCATGACCTCACTCACGTTCAGTTTATGCTTTTGATGACATTAGGGTTTTTGAAGAAAGATAAGGCGAATGTGTCGCAAAATGACCTCGCCAAATTCTTGAGTTTTGATGTGACTATGACGTCTCAGGTGTTGCGTGCTTTAGAAAAGAGAGGATTACTCAAACGTTCTCAAAAAGAAGGTGATGAAAGGTCTAAGTTTTCAGAATTAACAGATGCAGGTAGCGCTAAAATTCAAGGAGCAGCAAAAGATTTGCTCAAGGCCGAAGAATCCTTTTTTGTGAGTTTAGGAGAGAATAAACAAGGCTTTGATGAGCATTTGCGCGGCATTTTACAACAACAAACAGCGGATGCAGCATGAGTAAAATTATTTTCTTAAACGGGTGTGGTTCTAGCGGAAAGACTTCCATCGCAAAGGCTATAGGGCATGAAAGCCCAGAGCTATGGTTAAGTTTCGGCGTTGATACATTCATTGATATGATTCCTTTCGGAAGACAAGAGCCATACTTAAAATTTATTCCAGGGCAAAATGAGCGCGGCCCCACAATGCATGTGGAATCTGGGCCAGAAGGCGTGAAGCTATTTAGCGTTATGCCGCAGTTTGCTGCCATGTTAGCAGACCAGGGAAACAACCTCATTATCGACGAAGTGCTATTTGATGAAGAGACCTTAAAGGCGTATGCGAAGCATTTAAAGGATCACACAGTTTATTACATAGGCGTTTTTTGTGATCTAGAAGTGATGCAAGAGCGCGAAGTTTTAAGGCGTGATCGTTGCGTTGGCCTCTCAAATGATCAGATTGATAGAGTGCATCAAGGCGTTTTAAATTCATATGATTTTAAGATAGATACAACTGCTATCTCTCCTTTTGAAGCTGCTCGCCTGATACTGAAGTTCGTGGCTGATACCCCTTCGTCAAAAGCATTCCAGACACTCGCAAAGCAGGAATGAACTACGCCATCTAAATTTTATTTCACAATAAAATTATAGATGGAGTTTCTTGCTTCAACGTGGTCAAACTACAACCACTCCACACCTCGGACAGTTCCTGCCCGGATTGAGTACCCAATAAGGC
>JBJSZW010000151.1:0-15924 GCA_046090565.1 Gammaproteobacteria bacterium | reverse complement strand
AAAACACCATTATCAAATTTGGCATAGTCGGCACAGGTCTGTTTGGAATGCGATGGTTCACCTAATTTCTGGACTTGCCACTTATGTCATTGAACCTTTAAAAATATCTGCCATTAGATTATTGACTGTGCAAACCCCGAACTGAGGTTTAGAAGAACAATTAAAGTTATACAAGGAACGATTAAATAACCGTATGGAGACAATTGATCAGGAAAAAAGGAAATTATACCAAGATCTGCAAAAAGTCACTTTTTCATAAAAATCGAGTGGCATCTAAAGTCAATGCTTCTGAACTTGCTTGCACGACAGGCAAATTCAGGAGCTTTCTTTGATAAATACTTTCAATGGCCTTAATTTCAGAATGGCTGAATTGCTCGGATAAACAAATGGAAGTTTCTTCCTCTTCTGCTGCTGTAAAATCAAATTTCAACTGCCCCGCCGTCATACTTAAATAGAGCTCTGCCAAAATTTCAGAGTCTAATAAAGCACCATGCTTGATGCGATGCTGGTTATTGATTTTATAACGCTTACACAAAGCATCGAGTGAGTTTCCCTGGTTGGGATGTATTTTTCTGGCCATGGCTAAAGTGTCTATAATGCCTTGTATGTGCTTTTCTGGTTTTTCACGCTCACCATACAATAATCCAAATTCATGGTTCAAAAAGCCCATGTCGAAAGGCGCATTGTGAATAATAAGCGTTGAACCACGAATAAAATCTAAAAATTCTGAAACGATATCTTTGAATACGGGATAGCCCTTTAAGGCAGCCCAAGTCAGGCCCGTTATTTTGCTTGCATCCGCATCTATTTCACGTTCTGGATCAATATAAGTTTGAAAATGTCGGCCTGTGATCTTCCGACCTATTATCTCTACACAACCAATTTCCACAATCCGATGCCCCTTTTTGGGGTCTAAACCAGTGGTTTCTGTATCGAAAACAACTTGGCGCATACACGTTCTCCTGTTAAGCTACACTTAGATGGGTATAAATAAGATTAGGGGCTATTCATGAATTTACGCGAAAATTCACTCAGTTATTTGGACATTAAAGGGCAAAAATGCGCCTACTATGATTTAAACAAAATTGCGAGCAAAACTCAATTAGAGACCCTGCCTTTTTCTTTGAAAATTTTACTGGAAAATTTATTAAGGCATTTCGATGGAGTGAATATCCGGGAGCAGGATATCCAGGCCCTCTTGAATTGGTCCCCGAAAGCCTACACGGAATACGAAATCAATTTTACCCCCAGCCGGGTTATTCTACAAGATTTCACAGGCGTACCCGCTATTGTAGATTTAGCTGCCATGCGCGAGGCCATGAGCGAGCTTAAGCACACCGCTTCTAAAATCAACCCCCTCTCGCCTGTAGAATTGGTGATTGATCACTCCGTCATGGTGGATGATTTTGGAACTTCACAGTCTTTTCAAAAAAATACCTCGCTTGAATTTTCCAGAAACAAAGAGCGTTATTTATTTTTACGTTGGGGCCAAACCGCTTTTAATAATTTTAAAGTGGTTCCCCCAGGCACAGGCATTGTGCACCAGGTAAATTTAGAATATTTGGCTCGTGTGGTTTTTAGCGTGCCCTTTAATCAAACAAATCCAAATAATACTGCCCAACAACTGCTTTACCCAGATACCCTGGTGGGCACAGATTCCCATACCACCATGATCAATGGCCTAGGCGTTTTGGGCTGGGGTGTAGGCGGCATTGAAGCGGAAGCGGCGATGTTGGGCCAACCGGTCACCATGCTGATTCCAGAAGTAATAGGCGTTCACTTAAGTGGCCAACTCCAAGAAGGCACAACGGCTACCGACTTAGTACTCACCGTGACAGAATTACTAAGAAATAATAATGTCGTTGGAAAATTTGTGGAATTCTTTGGCCAGGGCCTTTCACAATTGCCCTTGGCCGATCGCGCAACGATTGCCAACATGGCTCCCGAATATGGTGCCACCTGCGGCATGTTCCCGATTGATCACGAAACCCTAAATTATTTAGAACTCTCTGGCCGCAGCCAGGATACTATACAAAGAGTCGAACAATACGCGAAAGCACAAACTTTGTTCAGAACAGATGCTCAGGTCGATCCCCAATACAATCAAGTTTTAAAATTAGATTTGGGCCAAATCGAACCCTGTATTGCAGGCCCTAAACGCCCCCAAGATCGAATCACCTTAAAAAACAGCAAGGCAACTTTTGCCAAACACCGTTCAGAATTATCCAACCCAGATGCAACACCAGAAAATACCCAATACAAAGAAGCTAACTTTAACCTTAAACATGGCGATGTAGTAATCGCAGCGATTACGAGCTGTACCAATACTTCTAATCCGGATGTGATGCTGGCTGCAGGCTTGATCGCCAAAAAAGCCGTGGCCCTAGGTTTAAGAAGCAAACCCTGGGTTAAAACCAGCCTAGCCCCAGGATCCAAAGTGGTAACCGAATATTTAGAAAAAGCCAAACTCATGCGGGATCTAGAAACCCTCGGCTTTAATTTAGTAGGCTATGGCTGCACGACCTGTATTGGTAATTCTGGCCCTCTACCAGAACCTATTGAAACCAGCATTAAAAAAGGCAGATTGGCGGTGAGTGCCGTTTTATCTGGAAATAGAAATTTCGAAGGTCGAATCCACCCCCATGTGCGCTTTGCCTACTTGGCTTCCCCCCCCCTGGTGGTTGCCTATGCTCTGGCAGGCACCATGGATATCGATTTCTACAAAGATCCCCTAGGCCAGGATAAAAATGGCAAAGCCGTTTATTTGAAAGATCTCTGGCCCAGTCGTTTAGAAATCCAAGAATTGATTAAATCTTCCCTACAGGCAGATTTGTTCAGTTCTAAATATGCCGATGTATTTCAGGGCGATCAAGAATGGCAAAATCTGCAAATTCCCCTAGGCGAACGCTTTGCCTGGGATGAAAAATCTACTTACATCAAACACCCGCCCTATTTTGAAAATTTCAGCTTAACTGCCCAAACCAAATCTTCCATACAAAAGGCCCGCGTTTTGGCTTTACTAGGGGATTCTGTAACAACAGATCATATTTCCCCCGCAGGTGACATTGATAAAAACAGCCCCGCTGGCCAATATCTACAATCCCTAGGTGTTGCACCTCAGGACTTTAATTCCTATGGATCACGCCGCGGCAACCATGAAGTGATGGTACGGGGAACTTTTGCGAATATTCGCCTTAAAAATCTTTTATTAAATGGCGTTGAAGGCGGTATGACGCTTTATTTTGATGCTTCAAATACAAATAAAAGCATGAGCATTTATGAAGCCTCCCGTTTGTACCTTGAGGCTAAACAAGATTTGATTATTTTAGCCGGTAAAGAATACGGCACAGGCTCTTCCAGAGATTGGGCCGCCAAGGGCACCAGGCTTTTAGGTGTGAAAGCCGTGATTGCTGAAAGCT
Source organism: Gammaproteobacteria bacterium (assembly GCA_046090565.1). GTDB lineage: Bacteria > Pseudomonadota > Gammaproteobacteria > UBA6186 > Azoamicaceae > JBJSZW01. The sequence continues at coordinate 12,505 of JBJSZW010000151.1, read as the reverse complement.
TTGAACGCATTCACCGTTCTAACTTGATTGGCATGGGCGTGATTCCCCTGCAATTTAAACCTGGCGAAAATGCGAAAAGTTTAAATTTAACAGGCCATGAAGTTTTTAGCATTAACTTAGATGCCTTATCGCATCGATGCGAAATAACAGTAACCGCCCATGCGCCTGCATCTTCGCAAGCATCACAAACTTTTAAAGTCCTGGCCAGGATCGATACCCCCAAGGAATTAGAATATTATCTTCAAGGTGGTATACTTCCCTATGTTTTAAAACAATTGGCATTAGGAAAATAGCAAAATTTAGGAGCTTAAGAGCATGGGCAATCGTACTGAAAAAGACAGCATGGGCAGCTTGGAAGTCCCAGAAAATGCACTCTATGGTGCACAAACCCAGAGGGCTGTTCAAAATTTCCCGGTGAGTAATCTTCGCATGCCCCGTGCTTTTCTAAAAGCCTTAGGGCTAATCAAAGCCGCTTGTGCGGAAGCCAATGCTAAATTAAATTTATTGGATCAAGCTTGTTCTGAAGCCATTGTGGATGCAGCCCTACAAGTGGCCAATGGAGAATTTGATGATCAATTCCCTGTGGATGTTTTTCAAACAGGATCCGGCACCAGTTCGAATATGAATGCCAATGAAGTGATTGCCCAAGTCGCCAGTGAAAAAATCAACCAAAAAGTACACCCCAATGATCACGTCAACATGAGCCAAAGCAGCAATGATGTAATTCCAACGGCCATTCACGTGAGCGCAGCCTTAAGTTTACGAGAAAAACTACTGCCTGCGCTTAAGCATTTACAAAATATTCTCTACCAACGCGAAGTGGAATTCCAAAATCTACCCAAAACAGGCCGCACCCATTTAATGGATGCCATGCCCCTGACCTTGGGCCAGGAAATCAGCGCTTGGATTCAGCAATTGGCCGATTGTCAAACGCGTTTGGAAAATACCATGCCCAGAATAACCGCGGTTGCATTGGGCGGTACTGCCGTGGGTACAGGCATCAATGCCCATCCTGAATTCGCCAAACTCGCGATCGAAATTTTAGGAGATTCTGCAGGCCTTGGTTTTAGTCCTGCTAAAAATTATTTCAATGCCCTCAGTTGCCAAGACACTGCCGTTGAAGTTTCTGGCCAATTAAAAACCCTGGCCGTGGCCCTTATGAAAATCGCCAATGATCTGCGTTGGATGAACAGCGGGCCCTTATCAGGCTTGGGAGAAATTGCCCTCCCCGCCATTCAACCTGGTTCTAGCATTATGCCTGGCAAAGTAAACCCTGTGATTCCAGAATCAGTCGCCATGGTCTGTGCCCAGGTGATCGGCAACGACACAACCATTACGATTGCAGGGCAATCTGGTAATTTTCAATTAAACGTCATGCTGCCTCTGATTACTTATAATTTACTACAAAGTATCGAATTATTGGCCAATGCCAGCAAACTCTTGGCCGATAAAGCCATCGCTGGTTTTACAGTGAATGAAAATTCAATTGCCTTGAAATTAGCCTGTAATCCTATTTTAGTTACGGCCTTAAATCCTGTGATTGGCTATGAATTAGGGGCTCAAATCGCAAAAAGAGCTTACCTTGAAAATCGCCCCTTAAGGGATGTCGCCGAAGAAATGACGGATCTTTCCGCCGATGATTTAGACAGGTTGTTGGATCCCTACGAGCTGACTCGAGGCGGCATCAAGGGCTAAGTAAAATTTCGTGAACTTTAGGGGACATTTAATCGGCGGCGCAGTTTCCGGCCTAGCCCTCGTGCTGCCTTTGGCGGGTTTTTACCAAGCCCAAATGCCAGGGGGGGTGGGCAGCAGCATGCATTTTAAACTTTTGGGTACGACCCTGATTTTTAGCCTATTTCCAGATCTAGACATTCAATCTATTCCCCAAAGATGGTTTTACCGGAGTATTTTGATTTTACTGCTCTATTTAGGCTACTTAGAGGCCTATAAACTGGCTCTTTTTGTTTCTATTGTGGCTATTTTGCCCTTGCTCTCTGGCCACCGGGGCTGGACCCACCGCCTTTGGGCCCCACTGTTTAGCCCTATATTCCTAGCCATTTTATACGAATATTTTATGAGCCAATCCCGCTTTTTTTACAAATTCTCCCTGCAAAAAGCCATTCATTCCGTACTCTTACACAAATGGTTTGTTTTTGCCGCCTGCGTGGGTTGGTTCACACATTTGTGCTTGGATTATTTACCTAAGAAACTCCCTAAAAAAATTAAGATTTAAGATTCTTCTTTAAATCTCTATAGAAATTTTCATGCACACCCAATGCCAATAAGATGTGGCGCCTAGGGTCCCACTCATAAGCCAGTAACATTTCTTGTGTATTGATTTTAAATTTATAGAGAAAAACGCCTGTTAAATCACCTTTTTTCTGCTCACCAATGCCAGGATCTTTAATGATTTCTGTAATCGCTTCCTCTACTATTTTTTTATGTTTAGACGGCAGCTTCTTATAAGCCCGTTTAAATAGGGGCATTTGTAAGAGTTCTATTTTTAGCATTTTTTATTTGTTTTCATTGTAGGAAAAAACAAAAGGCTCTGCCAAAGCATGGTCTTGATTTTTAGAAATCAAAATTTCTGTAATAAACTCTACCGGTAAATCTGGATTATCCAAAGCACATTTACCAATTTTAGCCCAAAATTCTATTTGATTAGGAATAGAGCGACATTCCGCTTTTGCTACCTTTTTTGCCTCATTGTAAATTTCATCACTGATTCTAATGGGAATTCCCATAATACTCACCTTACGTTAATCGATTTCGATTTATTTTAAACGATTACTACAATAGTAGCAATATACTACAGAAAATACAAATACCATAAGCAAGTATGGTGCAATCGCACCTAAATCAATTCTGTTAGTTACAGACATATTTATTATAACCTGTATTATTAACTGTCAGTCTCGATTTCCAATACCCTAATAAAATTCAGTTAATCCGCTTCCACTAAGCCCCTATCGGAATAACTATAACCTCTGTCCAAAGCCCATCCATCTGTGTTATAAGGGGTTTTGGTCCGAAAAAATACATTGCGACATACAACACAGGCGGAGCTTCGATGAAAAAATTAGGCAAATTTGCACTACCACTACAAATTTTAGGCATGTTCTTTGCGTGTGCACTCATTGGCAACCATGTTTCGCTAGAAATTAAGATGGTTTTTTATGCCATTAGCAAAAGCATTCGTGTTTTGCTCAATATCACTATGCCTTTGATTATTTTTTCTTGCCTGTTTAATTCCATTTTAGATTTACGGGGAAAGGCGCTGAGCTTCGTATTTTTAATTTTCGCTTTGGTCTCTCTTTCTAATTTTGTAAGCACCATGACAGGCTACGCCATTGGTTCCTGGGGCTTAAACCATGTTTTTAACAATACAATTGGTACAGGCAACCTAAGTTCTAACCAGCTCGCCCCTCTTTGGGATTTGGAAGAGTTACACGTCGGTTCCTACACCATTACTTGGCTTAAATCATTTCCTCTTCAGAATGCCCATGGTATGATTGCAGCCTTGGTTCTAGGTTTTATCGCTTGTCTATATCCCAGTAATTCTTTCCATCGAATTGCTGCCTCTGGTAACCGTTTCGTTACCTGGTTTTTAAGTAAGGTATTTGTGAAAACCCTGCCTTTGTTTGCCCTAGGTTTCATCATGGCCATGGAACATGAGGGGGTATTAGCAAAAGTAATGGATACTTATTTCCCCTTGTTTTTGATGATTGTTTCAACTGAGGCTGCCTATGCCCTTTTCTTTATTCTATCTGCCAATAATTTTGATTTGAAAATGGCCTGGCAATTTTTCAGAAGCATCGGCCCTGCGGCCTTGATTGGCTTTTCCACGATGTCTAGTTTGGCAGCCTTACCTACAACCATCAAGGCCCTAAAAGAACATGCCAAAGACAAACAAAGCGTGGATCTTATCTTACCCGCTACAGTTAATATTCACATGGTCGGTAGCAGCATTGTTATTCCTTTTTTGGCCATTTATACCATCGCCTCTTTCGGTGGCCCTGCTCCTAGCATGCAAAACTACATGCAGTTTGCTCTCTGGTTTGTACTTTATAAATTCACAGTAGCAGCTGTCCCTGGTGGCAGCATTTATGCCATGCTGCCCATTTTAAAAGCCGTATTGGATTTTGATGACGACATGGCCTCCATGGTTGTTTCCATGTACCTGCTCTTTAATCCTTTTGTAGCCGCATCAAACGTACTCACCAACAGCGCCTTTAGTTTGATTTTATCTAAAATTTTTCAACGCTGGTTCACCAAGCCAGTTGTTGCTACCTAGGCATTTCTGGTACAATCGACCTATAACATAAAATTAACCACTACCAATCCCTGTGAGATTAACAGCATGCGTGTATTTGCTTTACTAAAAAATTTGTCTGTTCAACTTTTGTTAATTTTGCTCGGTATCGTTTTTTTTGGCCAATACATACCCTTGGCATTCAAAAGCGTTTTCTACACCATCAGCCTAAACATCCGAGAAATTTTGATGCTGAGCTTGCCCATTATTGTGGCTGTTTCTTTGATGCAGTGCTTAATTTCTCAAAAAAATCAGGCCCTGGCTTTTGTTTTGGTTTTGTTTTCTCTCGTTACTTTATCTAATTTTGTAACCAGCTGGGTCGCTTATTTTACAGGCTCTTTCGGCCTGAGCTTTTTTGATTTGGCCTCGGATTCTGCAACCCATATTCCTCTGGCATCCCAAGTTCAATCCCTTTGGTCCCTCAGTGACTATACCCATGGGAGCTGGCGCAATTACTACAAAAACGAATTTGGCTTGCTCTTTGGCCTTGTGATCGGCATCTTATTCTCGGTTTTACAAAATATTCAGGTTCATCAGCTGATTCAAAAAACCAATGCCTATGTGGGATTATTTTTAGAACGCATTTTTTCCCCCATACTGCCCTTATTTGCTTTTGGCTTTATCCTTAAAATGCAGGAAGATGGCGTTTTAGCCCGAGTCATAGATGCCTATTTGCCTATGATCGCCATTATTGTCACAGTGATTTTAAGCTATATGGCTTTGATGTTTTTATTAGCCTCAGGTTTTAACTACAAACAAAGCCTGATCTATCTTCGTCAGGCTCTTCCCGCTGGTATCATGGGTTTTTCAACCATGTCTAGCTTGGCCTGTATTCCTGTCAATATCAAAGCTGCAGAAGCCAATACCAATAATCCAACCTTGGCCAAAGCTGTGATTCCCGCTACTTCGAGCACCCATATGATGGGCGATAGCATCGCCATCCCCATTTTCGCCATGGCTCTACTCTACAGCGCCGGAGACGGAATCCCCAGCCTACACAGCTATTGGAATTTTGCCTGCTTATTTGTGGTGTACAAATTTACAGTCGCTGCCGTTCCTGGTGGTAGTATTTTAGTCATGCTTCCACTGTTACAGGAACAATTTGGCCTTACCAGTGAAATGTCTACCCTAATCACCACCATGTATATCCTGTTTGATCCGATCGTAACCGCTGGTAATGTCATGGGAAACAGTGCCTTTGTCATTTGGGTGCATAAAATCTTTAAACGATTCTCTAAGCAAGCTCTGCCGGCGCTATAACCTTTTTTTATCAACTCCTTAAATTTAAATCTAAAGCACAAAAGCCTCTGGATCTTGCGTTTGCGTGTCTATTTCAATAATTTTGGCCTGTTTGTATTCATTGGAACTGAGGGGCTTAAACTGTGCCAATTGCTGATGCAAAACCTGTACATCCGCATCTGAAATATCATTTTTTTCAATCAATCTTAAGTTAATTCTTTGCTCTAATTCAGGTTGCGAAGCCTTACAGCTTAAGACCAAGCATTCTACTTTTTGTTTTTTGGCCAGTGCATAAAAACTTTGTCGCATATTCGGATCCAAAAACGCCGCATCAATAATCACTGAATATCCAGATTCCAATACGATATTGGCAATCATCTCCAAACGTGCGTAAATATTAATGGTTTTTTCAGGCGTGTATAAATTTTCTTCTAATTCTATGTATCTTTTTCTTTCTTCATCGGATCGAATATGAATAGCCCTGTGTTGCTCCGATATTTTTTCCGCCCAAGTGGATTTTCCACTGCCAGACACCCCATGCATCATGATTAATCTTGGCCTTGGCTTGGTTTCAGACAAATCTAAATTTATTTTTTGATAAGCAAAGTCTAAATATTTTTCAGATTCATCATATTTTCCAGCCAAAGATCGCACCTTGGCCCTAACCATGGCCAAATACACCTGATAAAATTGCAATACCGTTAAACTGGTATAATCCCCCGTTCGAATCAAATAATGGTTTAAAAAACAATGACCCAAATAATCCGCATTTTTTTCTTCCAAATCCATCCTCAAAAAAGCAATTTCACAAGCAGTGTCTATGTATCTGAAATTATCATTAAATTCTATGGGATCAAAAGCCAAAACCTGGCCTTTAAATAAAACAATATTGCCTAAATGTAAGTCCCCATGGCAGGCCTTAATATAACCCTGTTGCCTTCTGTAATCAAAATACCAGGCCAATTCTTTTGCTTTTTTTTCAGTCCAAGCCCGTATTTCATGAATCATATTATTTTTAACTTCTGGTAAATAATGGTAATATTTTGATTCTAAATTATCCAAGGCCCTCTCTAAAATCAAATTCAAGTTCGCAAATTTTTTAGGTTCTGGGCAATGCATGGTGGTTAAATGAAATACAGCAATTTTATTTGCTAAATCTATGAAATTCTCTTTTTTTAATTTTTGATCAGACAATAATTTATCAAACAAATCTTGTTGAGAAAATCGCTGCATCTTAATCGCCCAATTGCTATTAGGCCCCTGGCCTAGCAAACTCAAAGGCCTTCCAGACTCATCATCCCAAACCGGAATAATGCCTACATACAAACCCGGCGCCAAATAGCGGCTTAATTCTAATTCTTGCTCACAAAAGTATCTTCTATTTTCTAAATTCGAGAAATCCACAAAATCGTACTTGACATTTTTTTTTACTTTGTACGCATATTGCTCATTAAAAAAAATATAGGAAAGATGGGTTTCTAAAAACATGCTAAAACGGAACTGCCCAGCAATGAAATTTTTTTACAGCAGCACTGTCTCCCCCAGGTCTTGTGGGGTTCGTAAAAACTGTTATTCTACTTTCTTGTACTGCCCGATCCACTGCATGATAGGGATGTGCCCCTGATGTTGAATTCGTAAACGCCGTCCATTCCCCATAAACCCAGTTACAGTTCGTTGCGTTTGCTAAAACAGCCACCCTAAATTCATTCATGCAATTCGTTTCGCATTTAGCAATCGCTCGTACCGGCTGGCTTGTATCTGTCCAACATTGCTGAGTATTTGGGAAATCAACCCCTGTGGTATCCCTATAAAAAACCCCTTCTCCGTAAAAATTCAAGGCAAAATTCTGTGCAAACGCACCATCCACATAACCATCAACCCTTGTCAATAAAGTATTATTAGTTGCAGGATTAATTCCTGGGGTAGCCCCTCTCCTAACCTCTGGCATAAATATTTTTCTAAAAAAAACAGAACTTGTATTATTGGGCCCAGGAGAAAGAACATTGATGGCAAAAACAGGCTTTTTTGTAAAACCATCACAACCTATGTATTCTGAAACAATCTGGGGTTCAGAAGAGATAGAATCAATGGCTGTTGAAATATTAGTGCCTACATTAATATTTGGAGTATTCATCAATCTAGCGCCCGTAACTGAAGTTCCTGCATTGGTTCCCCAATTAAACGTCGGATCAAGAGGTGATGTTGCTAATGGCGCTAACTTCAGACCCGCTGCCGTATTTCCCGTTGTTGTTATTTGCATTAACGTTGTTTGATCACCTGTAAAATCTTGAACTTTATGAAATAAACTGCCATAGCCTTCAGCGTAATTAATCGCTGCATTTCTGGCGATACTGTATTCTCTAAAACTAGAGGCAAGCTTTGTTTGTAACCTTTGAGGTAACATCGCTCCTAAACCCACAATTCCTAATACGACCATAGCAGTTATAACAGCAACTAAAATACTGCCCGTATTTTTTTTTAAAGATCTAAAATAATTACTTTTTAATAAAGCCATAAATTTCTTCCAGAAACAAAACAGGGGTTAGGGATATTAGAATCTGTATACTCTCGATGCAAAACAAAAGTTCTGGCCCCCCCCGCATTTAATTGGAAATTTTCAAACACCTGAGTACCATTGGCTCCATCAGTTCTAATTAATAAAGGTTCATAGAACAACGTGGGCTCTATGATAAATCTTAACTGCTGAAGAGCATGTGCTCTTGGCCCTCCTGTTACAGCAGCATTAGTCCCTAGGCCATTAATCGCATCTGCCAATTGAACCGCAGTATAGGTTCCATTAGGCACAGAAACCCAAGTTATACCCCCATCTGTGGAAAATTGTAAATTGGTAGATGTATTCAGAGTATAAGGTCCAGTTCCATTTAATTTTAAATCAAAGCGCCTTGTTTTTTCCCCTATTCCAAAATGATAGGTGAGCGTTTGTGGCCCACCGACGGGGTTCTGTGTATCAAGTCTAAAATTAGCAAATAATCGAACATTTGCACCACCATTTGTAGACAAAGTAATCGTTCTTTTGGTTTTGTTTTTAGGTTGAATATAAATTTTAGTACCAATTTTTATAATATTGTAATCCGTTGTTCCAATGCCATTTGTAGGATTTATTAGTATATTATAAATATCATCTGCCGCATTAAGAGGGGTTGGGATGCCTACATTTCCTAGAATTGATATTCCATCTATTGTTAAATTATTTGCACTCAGAGTAAGCGCATCCGAATAAACATCTCCCAACATTATCCAATCAGGGATATCAGAACGATCTAAAAAAGATAAGTTATTTTTAGGGGTTTTCAGATGAAATCCAGCATCCACAGTATTCGTATAAATATAAGAATTAGAATCTGAACTATTTCCTACTAAAGGGTTCGTGCACCAATAAAAGTTGTTCGTTGTAGCATGAGTTTCGGTGGAATTGACAGGAACCACAGCTGCATTTCCACCTGCATCGTTGTCTGCCTGCCACCCTCTTCTACCTAAAAGTCTAATCACTCCATTATTGTTATTATTTTGTACAGCTATGGGTCTATATTTTGGGATTTGTGCAGATTTTAAAGAAATAGTCCTTTGTATCGCTGTTCTAATAATCGTATCATTAAAATTCGGCAAGGCTCTAAAATTAGTCCAACCCTGAAAGGCCGTACTTAAGTCTCTTGGAACATAGCCTGGAATACTGGCTCCACGCATAATTAATCCAATTTGAATAGCCCTGATATTCGGCCAATACACCATCCATCGCCTTTCTGAAGGAAAATAATTATTAACAGATAAACCCAAAGCCCCATTTGTTTCACCTACTACAACCCTTAAAAGCTCTACCCCTCTGGCCAATGTAACAGTATTCATTTGTACAGCGCCGTTACCTTGAAAAAGGGTCGCGTTTGTTGTTCCAAATATACGTGGATTAGAAACAGTATCTGCATTTAAAGCTGTGTTGTAGGTATCATAAGTCATGGTATAAGCATTACACATTAAATTATTATTACTCACATAAAATTCATTAATCCCTATATTCCCGGCAGGAACAAGAACCCCAGAACAAGTTGGGACTACCGGATTAAGGGCCGTATTAATTGCCAGATTTTGATTATAAACAGCTCCAATAAACCCCATTACACCTAATGAACGACTTAAAAAAGTCTTAAAATAATTCCCCATATACATATCGTCATTGTTATTAAAATTGGTATTTCTAAAAATGGCGTATAGCTTGTCGCTATTGGTATTTGCAGGATCTACTCTTGTGTAAATGTGTACGGGTGGATCGATACTATTCGTATTTGGCTCTAAATTATGCATAAATAGCCCAGCCATATCCCCAATATGTTCATCCAAGGCCCGAACCGCCTTTGTCATTTCCGTAGACATGCTGTTTATATTGTTTACGGTGACTAAGTTAATTTGGGCAATACTAAACAATTGCCCAATGGCCAGGAGGAGTATAGAGCCTATGGCGACTCCCACCAACATGGATAAAATACTCATACCCTGTTTATTTTTTATTTGATTTTTCCTAATCACGGTGGCTGTCCAATCTTAGGGCGGGTAGTGTGACACGCGTTACTCTGGTTTGAGTTACTCCAGACATATCATTCCATTGAAATTTGACCGTATAATTTGGGATGGCTTTCCCAACTTCAACGCCAGCATTAATGGCTTGACCAAAATCAATGTAACGATTAATTCGAGTATAATTAATTGCAGTGTCATTATCCCCACAAGCAATCGTAGGATTCTGTGCCAATGTTTCATCGCCCGACGTAAAACCATTCCAAGAATGGCAAATTCTGCTCTGTCCTGCTGTGGTATTCAAATAAAATGTTGTTGCAGCTTGCCAGTTAGCCAGCTCTAAACCCGCCATGTGATTTGGTACACAACGTTGATCAAGCGTGGTGCTACTGCTCCAACAATTGGCATTGTTTGCAGAACCCCAAATGGTTGGTGTTCTATAAAACGCCGAGCGTTCAAAATTTAATGTACCATTATTGGGATCTTTAATTTGGATACTACCGGCTGTATTTTGTCCATACGTTAAGGCATCCTGAGGATTCGCCCGAACTCTTTCAACCCCATCGTACAATAAAATATCTGCCATTACGTTTTTATGAGAATCCACAGCATCCCAGAGTGCTCTTCTTTGCATTTCTAAAAAGCCTGTCATGCCAATCGTTAAAATAAGCATTGCGACCAAAGATTCTGTAAGTGCCAATCCGGTATTTTTTTGATTTCGTATTTTTTGAATCCCTTTCATGTTCATGCTGAATTAATTCGAGCTCGGTAGATAGCCTATCACATCGACATTTAATCCCTTGGTGCCTAGAAAAGTCAAAGAATCGCTGACATTATTTTTAGGCCCCATCAGCTGTATAAAAAAAACGCTACAAGTTCCTGTGCATAATTTTTCGGTATAGGCTTGAATAATATTGACACCCAACTGAAATTTTTGTGCCAAGAGGGCGATTAAAGGTTCTTCCATGGTACGGCCCAAAAAAGAAAGGCGAATCAGGGGCGTATGGGCATCTTGCTCTTTGGCGGACAAATGCTGCTCAATACTCGAGGGTAAATCTCGCAAAGCCTGTTCTTTGATGATTTCATGCCCTAACTCTGTTTTTGGATCAATCAAAAATTGCATGACATCGCTTTGTTCTACTATTTTACCTTGTTGTAATATAGCAATTTGGTGAATAATAAATTTGATTTGGTTTAAATTTTGGGTGTACCAAAGCACGGCGGATTTTGCAGCCTGTGCCCAGGCTTGTAGAATATGGCCTAATAATCGAATTTGGTAAGAAGCCAATTGCGGGGTGATATCTGCCAACAAAAGTAATTTGGGATTAAATAATAAAGCGCGGGCCAATGCCAATTTGATTTGTTGAAAACGGCTTAAGTTATCTGGGTAGGTATTGATTTTGTCTTCCAGTTGAAACAATTCCAGGATGGATTGAACGCTGATTAATGTTTGATCGGGCGGAACGCCACCCTGTTCCAAAGGCAGGCTTAGGTTTTGAAGCAGTGTTTTGTGCTTCAACAGACACAATTCTGGTTTAACAAAAGCGATTTGCTTGGCCTTGGCATCCAAGGCGGGTTGAGGAAGGGCTGCAATATTTTGATTGTCTAGCAGGTATTGGCCATCGTAAAAACCTGTTCTTAAACTTAAGACATCTAATAGGTTATTAATTTCAGATTTACTTTTTCCCAAAAGCCCAGTGATGCTACCTACAGGCAAGCTTAAATCTAAACCTACCAGCATTGAACTGTACAATCCCTGTGCTAAAACAAGCATGCTTCTCCTAAAAACCCCTTCGAAAATATAAATACATTATTAATCCAGCCCCAACTTTAGTCAACTTATGTAAGATCAATTCAAAAACACGGATATTGCTTTTGATATTTTATGAGCCAGTATCTAAACTAATTAGATACTTGATTAAATGCTTAAGCCATTGGGAATACATCATGAACGAAAACATTCGCCTGGAATTGAAATTATACCTACTAGCATTCACGCCATTAGCATTACTGGTCTTTGTTTTGAGTGCTGCTATTTTCATTGTGAGTGGTTCTTCTGTTGCGGAGCAGGGGCTTTGGAAAAATTTTCTGATGGCCAGCGTTGTGCTTTCCATTGGAACTTTTGTATTTTGTATCCTACTGGTTCAAAGAGTTAATAAAGCCCTTCAACTCTTGGCCAAGGTAGTTAAAAATAGCAGTCATGCGAATCTTTCCGAACGTCTCCCCTGGGCTGGCGATGATGTATTGGGTTTAATTTCCCAAGATCTGAATAAAATGCTAGATAAATTTCAACATATTATTATCCAGCTGAAAGAGGCTCAAACCAAGTTGCTGGATCAAACTGGAAAACTTCAAGGCTTTAATAACTCAGCCCGAGACGCACTCAAAGGCCAACAAAAAGAAATTGCTCATATATCCGAAGCCACC
>JBJSZW010000150.1:0-2687 GCA_046090565.1 Gammaproteobacteria bacterium | reverse complement strand
GAAAAACGGCTCTGACGCGTTAATAGCGGCAGCAGTGAGGAATATTGGACAATGGACGAAAGTTTGATCCAGCCATGGGACATAGGGGACAGGAAAACTCGATGAGGTTGTAAACCCATTTTGCAAGCAAAGATCATGACATTAGCTTGAGAAAAAAGTCCCGGCTAACTTCGTGCCAGCAGCCGCGGTAATACGAAGGGGACAAGTGTTATTCAGATGAACTGGGCGTAAAGAGCTTTTAGGCGGTTACAGCAAAGTTAAAGGTAAAATATCGAAGGTGAACTTTGAAATGTCCTTTAAAACATGTAACTTTGAGTTTGATTAGGGTATGCACTACGGCTGTGAAAGTAAGGATCAAATCTTCTGATTTTCCACGGAGTTCCAAAGGTGAAGACAGCATTCCAATAAAACTGACGCTAAATGGCAAAGGCATGGGTATCGACTGGGATTAGATACCCCATTAGTCCATGCAGTGACTTATGAGTGTTCGGCGCTACCTAGATATGGTAGCTCTTTTGTAGCTAACGCATAAACACTCCGCCTGAGAAGTACGGCCGCAAGGTTAGAACTCAAAGGAATTGACGGGAGCTTAAACAAGCGGTGGAACATGTGGTTTAATCCGACAATACGCGTAAAACCTTACCACATTCTTGACATTGGTTTTAGTTAGTTTTTAGAGAAAAGCTAACTCAGAAAGCCAACAGGTGTTGCATGGCTGTCGTCAGCTCGTGCCGTGAGGCGTACGGTTAATTCCGGAAACGAGCGCAACTTGTATGGTTTTATGTTTGATTCGTCAAGCTACCAAACTGCCGGCAGCAAGCTTGGAGGAAGGACAAAATGATGTCAAGTCGTCATGGCCCAAATGAAGTGGGCCACTCATGTGTTACAAAGGTTATGACAAAACTTTTTCGGGTGCAAATCTGAAACGAGTAAACTTAACCGTAATTCGAATTAAAGGCTGCAATTCGCCTTTATGAAGAAGGAATCGCTAGTAATCGTGGATCAGCACGCCACGGTGAATATGTTCCTGGGCTTTGTACACACCGCCCGTCAAGGTCTGAAAGGGGGGGCTGTCTTAAGCTTTCATAGAAAGAAAAGCGGACAGAAACTTTCATAATCCGTAAGGCTTAGTATGGTAAGTGAAGGTTTCCTGTTTTTTTTAAGTTAGCTAGTCCGGCGTTCGCGATCAGATTTAAGTCGTAACAAGGTAATAGTACGGGAACGTGCTGTTGAGCGTTATTTTTAAATATTTAAATAGCTAATAGAAACTGCTATATAGTAAATTACTTCTCACGTATAATTTTTTAAATATTTTCTGATAAGCAAATCAAACCAACTAAATTGTGCCTTTTAAAACAAAAATTAAATTTCGGCTCTTAATTAAAAAATAAACAGTAGCATAAATTTTTTTTACTTGATTGAAGGTAAAACTTACCTTATAAACTTATTTACCCCATTTTTTTAGGGCAATGTTATAACGATAGATTTCAAGTTGTTGCAGTTTTTCCAGGTGGAGATTTATATCTTTAAAGTCATTTTGAGTTAAAGGTTTAAATTTTTGTTTCACTTCGTACTGGAATAAAAACTCCTTATGATGTTGAATTGACTTCTCAGTCGGAGTTAGGTAAGCAACATCTAAAAAAGTATCATAACCGTGTATTGCACCTTTTATTGTTATATACGATAAAGCAGCAATTCCTGCAAATTTTGTAAACTTTGGATATTTATCCAATACATTATCTACAATTTTTAACATTGGCTTTATAACTTCCGATTCAAACCCTATTAGAAGAACGGACTCTACAATAGTCGGTGCTCCTGCAGTTAAAACAAACAAACCTGGATTTTGAAACGTGATTAAAAGAAATAAGCTAAAATAAAACTTCAATTTAATATATAAAAAGTGAACAAACAAATATTCAAGAAAAGCTAATGTCAGTAACATTAGAACGTTTAATAAATCGCTTAGTACTATCAGCGATACTAAAAATATTAAACCTTTAACCAAAAGTATTAAAGTATTAATATCCTTTTTTTTCAGACGCTCCACGTTAAAGTTTAAACCGTAAAGTAAGTACAAAATAGACAGAAATTTAAGAGTGATTAGCATATACGATGGAGATTTAAATTTAGATAAACATGTTTTTGCTTTAAAAGAGTATTTAAACCAAAAGAAAGTATACCATAAGCTTACTTGTAATGCCATTTTTTTAAAAGTTTCTTACAATTTAAACACTTTTTTATCAAAACTCTAAAATGCTTTGTTTTAATTAGTAGAACATATTAAATAAAAACTTTATAACTCGAGCTTATCTTTCAGATAATTGAGTGTTATATCCTATGTGGGCTTATAAGGCCTGCTTTGGCTATTCATTTTTAGAGATAAAAAAAAGCGACTTGAATTTTGGGTAAAATACAAAAAATCATGCCAATTTCGAGCAAGATCATAACTGTGGCCGGCGTACGAGGTAACGATATTTTCGTTATTTAGGGAGATATATGACATAACTTACACGTTTAATAGCCTAAAACCAGGTCTTTTTAGCTTTTATTATAAAAATTTTTTTGTTTTTTTACTAAATACCGATTATTGGTTTGTTCACTTTTTATATATTAAATTGAAGTTTTATTTTAGCTTATTTCTTTTAATCACGTTTCAAAATCCAGGTTTGTTTGTTTTAACTGCA
>JBJSZW010000149.1:0-10480 GCA_046090565.1 Gammaproteobacteria bacterium | reverse complement strand
TGGAGCTGACATAAGACCTATCCGGAAGGTTGGCAGTGGCGACGAAGCAGAAATATCTGGGAGTAATCTCAGAAGCTCGGCACTTTAGTGCCGCAGTAAGTGTTCACTGTCGAAGAGGATGTCAAGAAGAAAATTGCTGCCTGGTTAAAGTCCTAACAGGCGCCTCTAGGTTAGCAGAATTAAAGTCCCCAAAGGAGCCTCCGGAATCTATGTGTGCAGCCCCTGTGTCAACCAAAACTTCACTGGGATGGATTAAATCAGGTTCAGCAGGGGAGGGCGGATCCTCTTCATGAAATCCAAATTCAGGTTTGGGTAAAGCACTTAAGGCACTCAAATGAACTGGGCTGTTTCGCCCACTGTTGCCACTGGGGCTTGCAAGGGATCTTTCCAAGGTAAGAGGTGAGTTGCTGCCAATTTTTCGCTCATCACTGGTTTCTCGTTTTTGAGACTGATGTTTGATTAAAATAGGTCTGCCTGCGCTAGAATTTGCACTGCTGGGAGGCAAAATTAAATCACGGCTTAAGCTTCTTTGTCGGAATTGATCTAGATAGGCTGAAAAATAAGGGCTTTGAGAAAATGGTCGTAATTTTGCCTCGCTAATATTCAAGGCTAGGCAGGTGGTTTCATGGTGAATTTTCAAGTTTTGTGCTAAAATATCGAGTTTATGATCTTCCGTGGCACTACTGGTGGATTGATTTTGTATAAATTCAACTAAAATATTAGTTAATTCCTGAATTTCAGAAACTTTAACCAATTCTGGAAAATGGATTCTTAAAATATTATTAGAAATATATTTACTGTCGCTTAAGGCTGTAAATTTGGCTTTTTTGAAGTTTTCAAATGCTTCTTTGATGGTTTTTTTTAAAGATTTGTTTTTTTGGTTGGATTCAATTTGTTCTTTGAAAACGTTGAAAGTGCCTATAATTTTATCTCTAAAATCTGTTTCATGGCTTGTTGGTCTGAGAGCTATAGGCCTTAAAAGACTATTTCTAAGATGTTCTGCTAAGCCAGGCAACAGAGCTGCGGGAAATTCGGGGTGTCTTTCACTGAACTTTTTTAAAGATTTATTAATTTCAGCAGATAGACGTGTTTTTTCAATCGTTCTTTGTGTTGCATTCAAACTTGGATCATGGGTGTCTTTAAAAGGCATGCGATCCAGTAAGGCTTCAATTTCAAGTTCCGTGAGGGGATTGTATTCAGAATTGCTATGGCCATATTTTTTTTTGTTTCTTCTTTTCAAAGTATATTTCGCGAGGTTGTGTCCAGCAGAAGTTCCAAGAGCAAAAACAATGGAACCGGCAGCAAAAGACAGCACAAAATTACCACTCAAAGAGGCTATAAAAGCATTGTTGCTACCTGCATTCAGCACCAAAGAAAACAAAGTAAAAAACACAGCAGACATCAATAAGCTAGATGCAATACAAACCATGCTTTTGAATTTTTTACGTCCTTTCCACAAATTCAGGCTACTTTTCCAAAGCCCTTTAATACCAGAGCCAAAAATTTGAGGAGCAACCTCTTTTAAAATATCTTTTCTATCCATGATCTTGTTTTCTCCACAAACCTCGTTATCGTAGGGGCCATTTTTAGATATTAAGTCGATTATTCTAAAGAGATCAAGGGGGAGGCAGAGATTTGATCAGGACAAGCACTTCGGCCTATCATAAATATATAGCTAGAGCAGTTTTGGTAATTAGCAAAGTTATAAAATGCGGTATGTCTTTTGTTCTCATGAATGTTAGCATCGAACAAGGTTATATGGCAATAGTTTTATAAACTTCGGCTTTTTTGAATTTTATCTTGAACTTCCAAAATGTATTTGTTATTCGGGTATTGTGTCAGGCCATTTTGAATGATTTGCTGAGCCTTTTTTTCTTCTCCGGTTTCCCATAAAAGCTCACCATACCTCGCGAAGCTCACAGGATCTTGGGTGGCTTCAAAGAGTTTGTGAAACCAGGACAGGGATTCAGGAAATTTTCCTTGTTGGTAGTTTACCCAGCCTAAATTATACATAATACTTGGATCGTTTAAGGTTTCGGGTTCTATTTTTAGGATGGTATTTAAGTCATTTTCAGCAGATTTAAAATCTTTTAAGTCTTGGGCTACGATGCTGCGGGTATAAAGTAAATCAGTATCATCGGGAATTTTCTTAATCAAGCCATTGAGCCAGGCAAAAGCCCTATCAGATTCTTGATTCAACACTAAAATTTCAGCTTGTAATAATATTAACTCTTTGCTTTCATAATCATTTTGGGGATTGGCATCTTGGATCAATGCAAGGGCTTCGGAATATTTTTTTTGGCCCACTAAAATTTGAGAGGCTTTGATGTAAGCTTCAATGTGTTTTTCACCAGATTCAATAGAGCTTAAATATTTTACAGCCTCTAGGGGTTTGTTTTCTGCCAGTGCCAGTTCTGCCAATTGCGAAAAGGCCTCTGGGGCCAATAATTTATCTTGGCTTAATTGAACTAAAAGCGATTTGGCATCTGAAATTTGATTGTTTTTAGTGTAGAGTTTGGACAATAAAAAGTCTCGATCAGCGCTTAAAGTTTTTGATTTTACAAGCATTAATTCTTGTTTGGCTTTTTTGTATTGTTGATTGTCTATCAGTGCGGATGCATAGAAAATCCTAAGTTCTTCTAATTGAGGCATGGTTTGAAGACTGGTTTTTAAAAAGTTCAAGGCACTTGTGTCGTTATTGCTCTTGTAGCGAATCAGTTTGGCCTTTAACATCAGGGCGTGTTCAAAATCAGGTTTGTATTTTAGCGCTAAATTGTTCAGCTGTTCAGATTTTTTAATGTCTTGTTGTAAAACATAAAGTTGTGCGGCACACAAATAAAGATAAGGGTTATTTTGATGTTTCGTTTGAGCAATTAAATAATCCAGCCATTGAAGCAATTTGATTTTACTGGGTTGGTTAATTTTGTCAAAAATATAGCTTAATTCTAAATCACTGTTTTCTTTCGCTGAATTGATCACATTAATTAAATAGTCACGAGGTGTATTGTCTTCCCGTTCTGCTAAATCTAAGCTTAACAAAATAAGATTAGGCCTGAGTGAACTAGGTGCTTGTTTTAACCAAAGATTGCTGACTTCGCTTAGTTTTTCAGCCGAATCCATTTGAATGGCCAGATCAATAGCTTCTTCGAATAATTTTTCAAGTTCGGTTTGATTTTTAATAGATTGAATAGAATCGATAAAATATTGAAAAGACAGTTCTGGATCACCTAATCTTTGGTTCGAAAATTCTTTGAGCATTAATTCATTAAGACCAGGAAGCTCGGTGGTTTTTTGGGGGGCTGTTGGAATTGTGCTGCCTGCTTTGCTTTGAGCCTCAATGGTGCTTAGATTAAAAGCAAGAAAAAGACCTGCGGCAAATACCATTTTTTTATAGTTCATTTATGGGGCCCAATTAAGTTATTCTAATTAATTTGTATATCGGTTATTATTTATTTTAGTTGAGAGGAGGTTAAGACAAACGCAATCATGATATTACTGGTATTGGGTATTAGTCATCAGAAAGCCAGCCTGGCATTCAGGGAACGTTGGGCTTTGGATCAGGGAAAGATGACCGAATTATTTAATTGGGCTTTGAAGCCCCAGCATCTTATTGCTGAATTTTGTATTGTTTCTACTTGTAATAGAACTGAATTTTATGCGCTCTTAGAAGAGCCTGAAGACTTGGTAAAAAAAATTCTATCTTTATTAAATTTAGATTTGAGGGATTTAGAAAAGGCCTACCAGTATACTGGTTATGAAATGATCAAGCATTTATTAAAAGTAGCAACGGGTTTAGATTCTATGTTGTTTGGCGAACATGAAATTGTTGCCCAGCTTAAACATGCCTTTAACCAAGCTTTAGAATACGGTTGTGTAGGGCCTTGCTTGAATAAATTATGGCAATTGGCTTTTTCAACCTCTAAAAAAATCCGCCATGAGACAGGTTTAAATCAATATTCAGTTTCTTTGCCCGGCATTGCCTTAAAATTGGCTAAGAATATTTTTTCAGATTTTTCAAGGCTTAAAGTATTGCTCATTGGTTCTGGTGATTTGATTAAACAAATCGGAAAACAACTCTTAGAAAAACAAGTGAAACATTTTTGGTTATGTAATAGAACAACCAGCAAATTAAATCATTTGGTGGAGTATTGGTTAGAGAATAAAAAAAAATCAGATCTATGCATTCAAACAGGATCGTTATGGGATGTCGAAGGATTTTTAGGAGAAGTCGATATGGTGATTACCGCAGTGAATCACCGGAAGCATTTCATTAGTAAAGCACAAATAAAAAAACAGGCCCAAACTTCACGTTTACTTTATGTATTGGATTTGGCTGTTCCCTCGAATGTAGAGCCTGCTGCAGGCGAATTAGAGCATGTTTATTTGTATACGGTGGATGATTTGTGTCAAATCATCGATCAAAACAAGAAAGCAAAAATAAAAGTTGCAGAACAGGCTCAAGCAATGATTGAAGAGGCTACCCATAAATTTATTCTCTGGTGGAAAAACAGGGAAGGTCAGAGCATTGTGAATGAATATCGGGCACATTGTTACAATGTTCGAGACAAATTGCTGGAACAAGCAAAATCAGATTTACTAAAAGGCAAAACGGCAATTTCCGTTTTAGAACGCTTCGCAAATCAATTGACCAACCAGTTAATTCATGTGCCAACGAAAAATTTACAGCTGCAAGGTTAAAAAAAAGCAGGTTGTCTTTTCTTTTGTTCTTGTTTCAGATGGATTTGGCTCCTGATCTGTTATTTAAGTTATTTTTGAATACGGTGTACAATCAAGAAGTTATTATAAATATTTATCGTTAGCTGCTCAACAACTTGCTATTGTTGGATCTAGGTGTTAAATTTGTGATAGAGGGCTTACCATAATCAGCATAAAGCTTAGGGGATGGATTGTACTGTGAAAAAACGACCAATCAACTTAAATTTGTTTAATATTAGATTTTCCGTGATGGCCTTGGTGTCCATTTCTCATCGCGTTTCTGGGGTGCTTATTTTTTTATACCTACCGTTGTTACTTTGGTGTTTGAATGAATCTTTGCGTAGCGAGGCCAGTTACGAACACTTGCGTTTCTTATTGGGTCAAATGCAATGGAAGGTCTTACTGATTGTTTTTTTATGGTCTCTTTGGTTTCACGTCTTAGCAGGATTAAGGCATATGATCATGGATTTTGGATTAGGCCTCAGCAAAAATAGAGCGCGTGTAAGCGCTTGGTGTTTGTGGGTGTTTTTTGTATTAAGCGCAGCAGCAATAGGGGTTAAGATATGGCACTAAAAGGCTCTGATGGGTTACAAGATTGGTTATTGCAAAGAATAACTGGAGTTTATCTATTTTTTTACGTGATATTTATTGCTTATTACTATAATCTAACGTGTCAATTAGGTTTTAGTTTCTTGGCTTGGCGTACAGTATTTACGCCTTTATGGGTACGTTATGCCAGTTTATTTGCGATCGTTTGTATCTTAATTCATGCTTGGTTAGGTTTGTGGACGGTTCTTACGGATTATGTCAAATTCACGCTTTTAAGATTGTTTTTACAATTTGTGATTTTGGCCTTGCTGTTTAGTTTCACCCTCTGGGCGATCAATATTCTATTTTTTGATTCCTGGAATTTTTGGAAGGCCTTGGGATAATTTAAAATAATTGGGATAATTGGGATAAAAAGTATGGAAATGATAGAAAGAGGTTTTGATGTTGTGATTGTAGGAGCCGGTGGTGCAGGCATGCGCGCGGCTCTGCAATTGGCCAAGGCAGGTAAAAATATTGCCCTGGTTTCTAAAGTTTTTCCAACCCGATCGCATACGGTGTCTGCTCAAGGGGGAATTACAGCAGCCCTAGGCAATGTGGATGAAGACAATTGGCATTGGCACATGTTCGACACCGTGAAAGGCTCAGATTATTTAGGTGATCAAGACTGTATTGAATACATGTGTCGCATGGGGCCAGAAGTGGTCTATGAGTTAGAACACATGGGCTTGCCTTTTTCGCGTTTAGACAATGGAAAAATTTATCAACGCCCCTTTGGTGGGCAATCCAAGGATTTTGGAAAAGGTGGTCAAGCCACCCGTACATCAGCTGCGGCCGATCGCACAGGTCATGCACTATTGCATACTTTGTACCAGAAAAATTTAGAAGCCAAAACCAATTTTTTCAATGAATGGTATGCCTTGGATTTAGTCAAAAATAAGGAGGGTGATGTGGCCGGCGTGATTGCCCTCTGTATTGAATCTGGGGATTTATTGTTTTTACGCAGCAAGGCCGTGGTATTGGCAACGGGTGGTGCAGGGCGTGTGTATGAATCCACAACCAATGCCTGGATCAACACCGGAGATGGTTTGGGCATGGTGCTAAGAGCCGGTTATGGGCTTCAAGACATGGAAATGTGGCAGTTTCATCCCACCGGAATTTATGGCGCAGGCCCCTTGATTTCAGAAGGTACCCGAGGGGAAGGTGGCTATTTATTGAATAAAAATGGGGAGCGTTTCATGGAACGCTATGCGCCCAAGGCCAAAGATTTAGCTTCCCGTGATGTGGTAGCCCGCTCTATGGCTATTGAAATCCGAGAAGGTCGGGGTTGTGGCCCGGAGGGTCAGTACATTGATCTGAAAATTGATCACTTAGGTGAAGAGTTAATCAAAACACGTTTGCCAGGTATTCGGGAATTGTCAATGACTTTTTCAAAAGTGGATCCTATCAAAGGGCCTATACCGGTCGTGCCTACTTGCCACTACATGATAGGTGGTATCCCAACCAATAAATTGGGAGAAGTCCTTACTTTAGACAAAAACAACCAAGAAACAGTGGTTCGGGGTTTGTATGCAGTGGGCGAGGCTGCTTGTGTTTCGGTTCATGGTGCCAATCGTTTAGGTGGCAATTCACTGCTAGATCTAGTTGTTTTTGGGCGTGCTGCAGGAAATGATATCATTGAAAAACTTGAAAGAGATTTTGTAGAAAATCCTGTATTAAAAGACGATGTTGAAAAAGCAGCCAGTCGTTATTTCAAATGGCAAAATAGTAGCAAGCAAACCTCAGGGCCTTCTGTTGCAGAAATTAGAACAGCAATGCAAAAAATCATGCAGGCTGATTTTGGGGTATTCAGAACAGGTGCTGTGATGCAAGCTGGCATTCAGAAATTAAAAGAACTCTACCAGGCATTGCAAACAGCGAAATTAAATGATCCAAGCCATGCCTTTAACACAGCCAGAATCGATGCTCTAGAATTGGATAATTTAATGGAAGTGGCTTTGGCCACTGCATTGTCTGCAGAAACAAGAACGGAAAGCCGTGGAGCTCATGCGCGCGAAGATCATCCCAAACGTGATGATGCCAACTGGTTAAAGCATACTGTGTTTTTTCACAACAATGGCAACATGGAAGTGAAATTCAGACCTGTTAATTTGAAACCTAAAACCGTCGATCCATTCGAGCCTAAAGAAAGAGTTTATTAAGTGGGAGCTTTGTGATGATTAAATTTTCAATTTACAGATACAATCCAGAAACGGACAAAAAGCCCTACATGCAGGATTTCGAACTGGATAACAGCAAAGAAAGGGTTGTCATGGTATTGGATGGCCTCAAAGCCTTAAAAAAACAAGATGAAACCCTCACGTTTCGAAAATCTTGCGGTGAAGGTGTTTGTGGTTCGGATGGCATGAATATCAATGGTAAAAATCGCTTGGCTTGTATCACACCCTTGGATGAACTCTCCCAACCCTTGGTGATTCGGCCTCTACCCGGCATGCCGGTGGTAAGAGATTTGGTCGTAGACATGGAAAATTTTTTCAAACAATATGAAAAAGCCCAGCCCTACTTAAAAAATACCCAAAGCCCTCCCGCCAAAGAAAGATTACAATCCCCTGAAGATAGGGAAAAATTAGATGGCCTTTATGAATGTATTTTATGTGGTTGCTGTTCTAGCCAGTGTCCTTCTTATTGGTGGAATCCAGAAAAATTCATGGGTCCTGCGGCCTTGCTACAAGCGGCACGTTTTATCAACGACAGTCGGGATGACGCCACTCAAGAACGCTTAGCGAATTTGGAAGATGCTTACAGTTTGTTTCGTTGTCGCAGTATCATGAGTTGTACAGATGTTTGTCCCAAGGGTTTAAACCCCAACCAGGCGATTGGCCAAATAAGAGATAAATTAATTGATGAAGGCACTTAATAATTATGAAAGAATTATCCTTATCAGGAGACAATGCTCATTATTTTGATGATTTGTATGAGCAGTATTTAAACAATCCAGAAGTTCTAGAACCTCCATGGCAGGCCTATTTTTCTAGTATTGCTTCTGTAAGCCCAGCTTCGGTATTTGAAAAAGATCACAAGGCCCAAGGGCAGGCCACCAGCGATACCATGGCCTATCGTTTAAGCCAACTCATGCAGGCCTACCGTTTATCGGGGCATTTGTGTGCGCAAATTGATCCCTTAGAAATCACACCTCGCCTGAGGCCCCCCAATTTAGATTGGATGAAATATGGGTTTGAAACGAAGGATTTATTACAGCCAATAGAAGTACAACTGGGCCATGAAGTTTTCAAGGGCCTTTTACAAAATCTTTTGCAAGATTTAGAACAAATTTATTGCCAAAGTATTGGTTTTCAATTCATGCACTTGAGTGATTTTGAAGAAAGAACCTGGTTACAAGCAGAAATAGAATCTTTGCCTAAATCGAATTTTGATTCAGTGGAACAAAAGCGAATCTTGGATATTTTATTAGCAACCGAAGGCTTAGAAAAATACTTGGGTGCCAAATATCCAGGTGCTAAACGGTTTTCTTTAGAGGGCTGCGATGCATTGATTGTTGCTTTAGATAAACTCATACAGCTTTCGGGACAAAATGAGATTGAAGAGGTGGTTTTCGGAATGGCCCATCGGGGGCGTTTAAATGTTTTGGTGAATATTTTAGGAAAAGTACCAGAACAATTATTTTTAGAATTCGAAGGCAAACATGAACATACGGAAGGTTCTGGGGATGTAAAATACCACATGGGATTTTCATCGGATATTAAAACATCAGGTAAAAATGTGCATTTGTCTTTGGCATTTAATCCTTCCCACTTAGAGATAGTTTCGCCCGTTGTTTTGGGATCAGTACGTGCACGTTTAGAACGTAGAAATGATTTGGCTGGCAAGCAAGTGTTGGCCATTATCATGCATGGGGACGCTTCTTTTGCGGGTCAAGGTGTGGTGATGGAAACTTTAAACATGGCCCAAACCCGAGGTTATGGGACGGGTGGAAGTATTCATATTATTGTGAATAATCACATTGGTTTCACAACGAGTCACCCCAAAGATGCCCGTTCCACCCCTTATTGTTCGGATTTAGCAAAAATGCTTGAAGTTCCCGTATTCCATGTGAATGCTGATGATCCTGAAGCCCTGTGTAAAGTAGCGATCTTGGCGCTCAAATACAGGCAAAAATATGCAAAAGATGTTGTGATTGATATCTCAGGCTATCGTAGACAGGGTCACAATGAGGCAGATGAACCCAGTGCCACCCAACCTTTGATGTATCAAAAGATCAAACAACATCCCACAGCGCTAAGTATTTATGCTAATAAATTAATTGCCTTGAATAGCATTTCAGATGCGGCATTTAAAGCCAAACAATTACAATACCGTGAAGATTTAGATGCCCGTAACAAAGTAGTGGCCAAAGATTGTCTGGCTGAAATTGCGCAAAAATACGCAGTTAATTGGAAGCCCTTTACAGAAACCAGTTGGCGAAATAGTCCCAATACCGCTGTACCGCATTTGATGCTTAAAGTATTGGCCACAAGCTTGGTACAAATTCCGGAGGGCTTTAGTCCCCATGCGCGTTTGAAAAAAATTCTAGAAGATCGTCGAAACATGGCTGCAGGTAATCAAGAGATTGATTGGGGCTTTGGTGAACTTTTGGCCTACGCTTCTTTGTTGGCAGAAGGTTTTCACGTTAGAATTTCAGGCCAAGATTGTGGTCGGGGTACTTTTTTTCATCGTCATGCTGTTTTGCATGATCAAAATACCGGGCAGTGTTATGCTGCTTTAGAGCATTTATCCTCAGAACAGGGTCGATTCAGAATCATTGATTCTTTGTTATCAGAAATGGCAGTTTTAGGTTTTGAATTTGGCTATGCTGCCAGTGAACCCAAATGCTTAACCATTTGGGAAGCTCAATTCGGTGATTTTGCCAATGGAGCTCAGGTGGTGATTGATCAATTTATATCTTCTTCAGAACAAAAATGGCAGCGTTATTCAGGCTTGGTGATGTTTTTGCCCCATGGCTACGAAGGCCAGGGGCCAGAACATTCCTCTGCCCGTGTGGAACGCTATTTACAACTCTGTGCCCAAGAAAATATCCAGGTCATCGTTCCCAGCACCCCAGGCCAAGTGTTTCACATGTTAAGACGACAAATGATGCGTATGATGCGTAAGCCTTTGATTGTTTTCACGCCAAAAAGCCTTTTAAGGCATCCCAAAGCGG
>JBJSZW010000148.1:0-2876 GCA_046090565.1 Gammaproteobacteria bacterium | reverse complement strand
TTCCCGATAGCCTTTTCCAATTCCACTCTTTTATCTGCATCTTTTTCAATTGTCCATGTAACTACGAAATGTTCCATCATCCAATTTATTTCTTCTGAAATTTCTTGACTTAGTTTATTCTGCCTTTCATTTGATTATTCCGGTGATGCTGACCCCCTAATCCGGCGATGTTGACCCCCTAGAGGTTTTGGTTTCCGAGAAAGGAACACCTGACAAATTTACATTTTTTTTCTCATGCTCTCTCCTTTTAATTCGATTCGATAGGATGTATTGATTAACCGGTCTAAAATTGCATCGGCGATTGTTTCTTCGCCGATTATTTCAAACCAGGAAGGAACGGGTAGCTGACTGGCGATAAGAGTTGATTTTTTCCCATGCCTGTCCTCTACGATTTCCATTAAATCAAGTTGCTGTTGACGATCCAGATGCGTCAACCCAAAATCGTCAAGTATCAACAAGTCCGTTTTTGCAAGTCGTTCAAAGAGTTTGATAATCGTTCCCTCTGCTCTTGACATTTTGGTTCTTAATAATAGCTTCTGCATGTTGAAGTATAAAACCTTATACCCCTGCACACAAGCATGGTGTCCCAAAGCGGATGCCAAAAAACTTTTGCCGCTGCCGGTGGCTCCTGTAATCAGTAAGGATTCCCCTTTGCGCAGATAGTCCGCCGTTGCCAGTCTGCTGATCAGTGAGGCGTCAATCCCTCTTGATTTGTCATACTTCAACTCTTCCATGCTGGCATGATAGCGGAAGCCGGCCGTTTTTCTAAGCCTTGCAAAACGATTGTTGTCTCTTTCGTCAACCTCCGATTGAAGCAAGAGCTGTAATCCGTCGGCAAAGGAAAGATCGTGCACCTTCCTGGTGTCGATGAGGGCTTGCAATCTCAGGGACATTCCATGCAGCCGAAGCTTTGATAGTTGTTGTTGAACTTGTTCCATGTTACTGTAGTTTAAGCGTTAATTGTTGATAATAGTTTTTACCTCTGATATTATAGTGATTGGGCAGTGATTTTTCAGGAGGAGGGGAAGCCGGGGAGAGGCTGTTGTTCTGAATGATATTGGCAACGAACTTGTAAGAATATTTGTCGTATTCCATCGCCAAACGACAAGCGTTTTCAAACTTCTCCTTGTCGTCCGTTTTTCTGTAAATGCTCAACAGTCCGTCGCAGGTTCTGTACAGTTGTTCCGGATGCTTATCCTGCTTGAACATTTGAATGAACAACTGCTCAAGCGGAGCGGACAGGTTGCTTGCCTTGTTGATATAGTAGTCGGGACTTCGGTCAAGATAATGCCGGTGATGAGAACAGAGATGCTCCTTGATAAAAGTGTAGCCTCCCTTGGTGCGGTTTCTTTGGTGACAAGCAATGGAGCTGCCTTTGCAGTAGATATTAACAACGGTGCGCGTATAGATTACGCTTACCTTTTGTCCGATATAGTTAAAGGGAACGCTGTAATAGTGGTAATCTTCTCCCAGCAGGATAAAGTTGTTTTGAGACACCGTATAGGTTTTGTAATGCTTGATCTGAAAAACATCTGCGGGCAAGGGTTTGAGATGGCTTTTCTCTTCGGCTAAGAATTTCTCTTCCCGGCTGTAGGGCTTCTTCTGCATCCGGGTTTGATTCAGGCGATGATTCTTCTGTTGCAGTGCGGCGTTTAAATCTGCAAGAGAAAAGAATTGTTGATTGCGCAATGGCGCATAAACGTGCATATAGGTCAAGTGAACCCGATTCTCCACCAATGCCTTATCCCGAGGTTTGCCTACCCTGGCAGGAATAACGGTGGTTTGATAATGGTTGCAGAAGTCTTCCAGTATGCGGTTGAGATTCGGCTCATATCTGTTGGCTTTGACGATAGCTCCTTTAAAATTGTCGGGCACCAATACCGATGTAACTCCTCCAAAAAAATGAATAGCCGCCCCTAAGGCGTAAATAAAATCTTTCGTTGACTGGCTTTCAATGGCCATGATAAAGGAGTAGCCGGAATAAGGGAGGCAGGCGATGAAAAGCGGACATTTTACAATTTCTCCCGTATCGGGATTGATTTATTGGGCATGCTGACCTGCAAAATCAAAAAACAATTTATCGCCTGGCTTATGCTCCAGCACCATGGAGGGTTTTTGTGCCCTGATATGCTGTAGCAAATGAAAACAGAATTGAGAACGACCATACCCGTCGGGATGCTCGTTGCGGTATTCCTCCCAAAGTAATTCTTTGGTTACATTTTTTCTTTTGAGCTCTTGTGCATAGTAATCCAGCTTGTCTTTGAGTTGGCGGAATCTGTCGTCGCTGTAAGCCGGATTGCCCGGATGAAACCGAGCTTCCAGGGTCGGGTCTTCCAGCATGAGCAGCTCGTCAATCAGCCATCCGGAAGCGTTGATTTTAAACAAATATGCTTTAATCGTATTCTTGCTGATGCCCACAATGCGGGCGATGGCTTTTATTTTAACGCCCCTTTTGTAGTGTTGTAAAACTTGTTTTATCTGACTCATTGGTTTGGGTTTTCCTGCCATAAATGCTCCTGTTTTTAGTGATTAAAGAATCACTAAAGAAAACCAAAACCTGTTTAAACTGCCGTGACCAAGGGGGTCAATATGCTCCGGATTTTGATGCTCCCTTGAAAAAAGGGGTCAGCATCCTCCGGATTTTAAAGCCTAAACTCATCCTAAAAGGGGTCAGCTTGCGCCGGATTGTCAGTTGTCAAGCCGTTGATAATATCCCGCCAATTGCTTCCGGCGGTGGGGGTCAGCATGCTCCGGAGTAATCATTCATTCAAAAAGTTTTTAAAGAAGGATAGTGATCCATAGTTTAACGGTTTGTTTTTGTTGAAGTCTTTGTTGACTGAAAAAATTTCATTTCTCTTAAATATTGCGAGCGAACA
>JBJSZW010000147.1:0-2962 GCA_046090565.1 Gammaproteobacteria bacterium | reverse complement strand
GGGGGGGGGGGGAGGGGGGGAAGGGGGTGGGTGGGGGGGGGGTTTAAGTTGGGCACTGAACAGTCGGCTTATGAAACTTTAAAAAATGAAAAAAGAAAAGAGTTTGCTAAGTTTGTATCTATTGATAAATTCTATCATTCTGTTTTGAATCGAGAAATAAATCATCCTGAAGAGAATTTTGAGAAATTATTTAGAATTATGTTTAAAATGGCGTCAAAAAAAGATTTTCATTTTCCAAGTGCCGAGTTGTGTTTAAGGCGCTCTGCGGCCTTGGGTGATTTTGGGATTGTTAAATTTTTGGTTGAAAATCTGAAAGATCTTGATTTAGAAGAAAAAGGGCCAGAGTCTGGAATGTCGGCCCTAGATTTTTCTAGAAAATATGATCATTCTAATATAGAAAAATATTTGTTGGAGGCTATAAAATCAAAAATCAAACCAAACGATGCTTTTTCTCAAGGAATCTTGAATCATGTGGCAGAAATTTCAAGGCAAGCGATTTTCAGTAATCAAGCCCTAATTAATCGAATGGTTTCGAATATTCTAGGGGATGAACTCCCTGAATTGTTAGATACAGAGAAAGAGGTTGTGTTGAATAAGTTAAAAATATAATCGTTCCAAAGTTTTATTTTGCATAGGAAAAATTTAATGAAATTCAAATTAACAAGTGATTTATCCACTGGCTCGAGTGATTCAGATTATTATAATCGAACGCTTGAGTTTGAAGAGAGCAGTGATCAAACTTTAGTTGATACCAATGGTTTAAGAATCATAAAAATTAAATTAAACCAGACTGATTTGTATCATCGTCTTGGTTTTATTTTTAATTATAGTGAGCACACTGAAAAATTTTTAAATTTGCCTGAAATTTTAAAAATCGTTAACTTTAGTTTAACGGATTATTTTCTTGGATTTACGAAAGATATTTCGGATGGTTCAGATTTAAAAAACAATGAGATATCTTTGTATCAGGTTCAAAATTTAAATGCGGATCAGTTGAATGGATTTTTTAGAGATTTTCTAATAAAAACAATGGGGCTGGATGATGAAGTAACATCACAAATAATAGGCTTTTTTAAGCCAAGAGCCATTTCAGAAGAAGAACGTCAATTTTATACTTTATTGGATCAAATAAAGGATTCAACAGGATTAAATATATTCTATAAATATTTATTGTTAGAGGCAAAAAAACTAATAGGCCGGCTTGAGAAAGAAGATCATGCAATGTTTGATCCCGAAGTAACGGGTGATTATGTTATGAAATTAATAGATGTTTGTAAGAAACATGGTTCTGAAGAGCAGCTGCTCGAAGCGTATAAGATTTTACCAGAAAAAAATATATACAATAATTTTAAAATCCAAATAGAAATTGGGGATTTAATATTAAAGCTTCGAAAAGATGAAAATCATTTGCTTGAAGCGGCAAAGCATTATTTGATCGGAGGTCAAGAAGGTGTTGTCAAATTATATCAAATGATTGCAAGCAATGCAGGCTTAGAATTACATCAATTATTTAAACAAAATTCTGAAAATAAAATTAATGGAAGATGCAAAAGCGATAGTTTGGATAACAAAAATAATGTCCAAGCCATTTTCGGCGCCGTTTTAGAGATGACAATAGCATTGTCTGGTGAATATAAAAAATTAAAAGACAAGTTCTTAAATCCTTCGGCTTCAGCCTTGCCTGGCTTCACTTTGGCTTACAGTGCTTCTGTAGAAAGAAGAAAGCTAGAATTCTTAGAATCTGAGTTACTTAAAATACAGAGCTTAAAATCCGGAAAGGACTCTGAAGAATCTAAAGAGGAAAAAGAAATTCTAGAAAAAATTAAAGTCCTGAAACAAAAAATATAGAGGAAATGAAGATATTATGGGGCCGATGAAAGATGAAGAATTTGATAAAATCATAACTGATCTTAGAGATAATAAATGCAAAGAGTTAAAATTATATTCGAGAGAAATAATTGGTAGGCAATTTAAAGAATTGGCTTCAGCGATAAAAGAAAATTGTTCGCTACGTGTTTTTTATTTGATTCGTTCTAATATTAAAGCTAAAGACGAAGAGATATTGCTTTTTTTTGAGGCCTTAAAAATTAATCAAAATATCCAAGCTGTATCTTTTCAAGAAAATAAAATTATTAAATTATTTATGCGAGAAATAGGTGAATGGTTAAAAACAAATACTTCCATCCAATCACTGGATTTGGCGAACAATAGTCTTGAAAGTAAAGAGGTTATTATTTTAAGTTCTGCTTTGGAGGTGAATAAAACGCTTCAAAAGCTAAATCTAGGATTTAATTCGTTCGAGTATGAAGGGATGGTTGCTTTAAGTCAGACTATTAAAATTAATACGGTGTTAAAAGAACTGTATCTTGAATATATAAAAATGGATCATAAGGACCATAGGGCATGGATAGTTTTTAGTGAAGCGATTAGTAAAAATTCTAGCATAGAAAAACTGTTTTTAGGAAAAAATAGCTTTGGATCAGAAACTTTAGCGTATTTGTGTAAAGGGCTGAGTGAAAATAGAGGGCTGCGACATTTAGATTTGACTTATAATCAAGTAGGAGATGCTGGCGCTTTATATTTGAGTAATGTAATTCATATCAATAAAAGCATACAAACTCTTAATTTAGCAGATAATCTAATAGGATCTCAAGGGCTTGCGTGTTTAAGCCGGGCACTTGCGGGTAATACATGTATAAAATCATTAGATTTAGGTTTTAATAAATTTGATCATATGGGGATTCGATTTTTAGGAGAAGCACTTCAAGTGAATGGAACCCTAACTAGTTTAAGCTTGAATTCGAATAAAGTAGGTTCCGAGGGAGCAAAAATATTGGATCTGGCCTTAGAGAAAAATAGTAGTTTAGAATCTCTGTCAATATGTGGGGCAGGTATTGACGATTTGGGTTTTCAGCATATATGCCATCTGTTTTTAGTAAATAGAACGATTCGGGTACTGGAT